>JANNYL010000584.1:0-28724 GCA_031410075.1 Flavobacteriales bacterium | reverse complement strand
AAGGCGTGCTGCTCTTGAACGCTACACTTACGGTAAGGGCTCATGAAGCGGGCTCACACCAAGGGCATGGCTGGGAGCGTTTCACCGATGCCGCTATCGCTGCTCTTGCTCATGATCGCACCGGCATAGTCTTTCTGTTATGGGGTCGCTACGCACAAAACAAAGAAGCCCTGATCGGCGAAAAGCACCATGTACTGAAGGCTCCACACCCTTCCCCACTCTCAGCGCATCGCGGGTTTATTGGGTGCGGGCATTTTGGCCAAGCCAACGAACTTCTCAAAGCACAAGGTCTGGCGCCGATAGATTGGCGGCTCTAATGCGCTGTTTTGCACTTTCGATCCTGTTATTCTCGGCACTTTGTGTCCGGTCGCAAACGCGTTGGGTGCGTGCCATCAGCGAAGATGACCTACCCAAAAAATGGCGCGGAACAACGAAGGTGAACGGCCCGCTTGGTGCGCAACAATGGTCAAAAACCGTGCGTATGGACCTTATCGCAAGCGGTTGGCTGGAAGCCTCCTGCGATTCGATCGTTCAACAGGGAGACACGACCGTTTGCCAATTCCATTTAGGCGATCGCTACCGTTGGGCACGTTTGGGCGCTGGTAATGTGCCCCAGGAGATCGCTTCCGCGACGCACTTTCGGGAACGATTCTATACCGATCGACCGATCACACCGCGGCAATTGGCGAGGCTTTACGAAGGCTTGCTCGTCCATTGCGATCAGAACGGCTTCCCCTTCGCCACAGTGCGGCTGGACAGCTTGCGCAGAGAGGCAGATGGACTCCGGGCGGCCATTCATCTGGACCAAGGCCCGCTAACGCGCATCGATAGCATCGTTGTGCGCGGAAATGCCCATATCGGGCAGCGCTACCTCTTTTCCCATCTTGGCATTTCACCGGGCGACCTGTACAACGAAGTACTGATAGCGGGTGTGGACAAGCGCTTGCGTGAATTGCCTTTCATCAACCAAACGAAGAAGCCGTTCGTTCTCTTCACATTGGAACAAACCAAGCTCTACCTTTTTATTGATGCCAAGAAAGCCAGCAGCTTCAACGGTATTCTCGGCGTGCTGCCAGACCCGGTTACGGGCAATGTGAAATTGACCGGTGATCTGGACCTCCGGTTGCGAAATGCATTGAGGCGTGGTGAGGCCATCGACCTCAATTTCCGGGCACTACAAGACCGAACACAGGACCTGAAAGTTCGATTCAACTATCCGTTCGCCTTCAACACTCCCTTCGGCGTGGACCTGAGCCTCAAACTCTTCAAACGGGACACCACCTTTTTGGAAGTGAATGCTCGAGCCGCTCTGGAATACCTGCTCGCGCGTGGGGACAAAGTGAGCGTTTTCGTCAACAACAAGACCAGTGAACGGCTTGGGCGTGATTTTTCCGGGGCTCCGGGTTTGGGTGATGTGAAGTTGACCTCATACGGACTAGGGGTTCAACGCGAACGGTTCGATTATCGATTCAATCCCAGACAAGGTTTGAGCGCGGATCTGGATGGTAGCGTGGGCCGAAAACGAAGTACGACCGCAACACTTGCCGATCAGAACACCGTGCCTTTCACCTACAACGTCCAATACGAATTGAATGGTCGCCTGGTGTGGCATGTTCCCGTTGGAAGGCGTGGAACGGTTCGATTCGCTGGGCAAGGGGGCACTATGGTGAACGAGCGCTTGTTCAGGAACGAGTTGTATCGGATAGGCGGCATCAAGAGCCTTCGCGGAGTGGATGAAGCCAGCATTGTCGCTTCATCGTTCGCAATTGGCACGGTGGAGTATCGTTTTTTGTTCGAAGAGAACAGCAATTTCTTTCTCTTCGTGGATCAAGCGTGGTGGGAAGATCAGAGCCAGTCGCAGTTGCTCACGGACAAGCCTATCGGATTCGGCACGGGCACCAGCTTCGAGACCAAGGCGGGCATCTTCAGTCTTACCTATGCATTGGGTAAGCAGTTCAACAATCCCATTGAACTCAGAAGCGGCAAGGTGCATTTCGGGTTCACAAGTCTTTTCTGATATCAAGCACAAAGCCTCTTGAACAATGCGATCGCGATGGAAGCCGCGGGCGAACACGATCGGGATCGTGAAGGGACTATCAGTATTCGCGATAATGGCACTGGCACAGTCCACTAGTTGTGCGCAACCCCAAAAACAAGGTCTTGCTGATCTCTTGCTGGAATACATGGACGTGCGTTACCCCGGTCTCGACGTGGACGGTGACGTTCTTTATGTAAGTGTGAGAAGCCAACGGATGTACCATGTTCGTGGCCGCCTGATCCAGCAGGAATATGTCATTTCCACTTCATTGAAGGGTCTGGGCCAAGTACAGGACAGCTATCGAACACCTACAGGATTGCATTACGTACGTGAGCGCATTGGCGAAGGCCTGCCCCCTTGGAGCGTGATCAAGGAACGCGTTTGCACGGGTGAATTAGCGGATAGCTGCCGGGATAGTTCAGCCGACTTGATCACTTCTCGGATCCTCTGGCTGAGCGGTATGGAATCCGGGCTCAACAAGGGCGGCCAAGTAGACAGTTATGATCGCTGGATCTATATCCACGGAACGGCGGATGAATGCTCCCTTGGCGACCCCAGTAGCCACGGTTGCATTCGCATGCGCAACCGCGATGTGATCGCACTCTTTGATATGATCCCAGTGGGAGCGTTGGTGGTGATCTACGATAATTGAGGGGCTACCTTCGCCCACATGCTTTGGAGCAGTCTCTTGATCGGTCTATTGCTGGGGATCCTGTTGGGTGCCATCGCACTGCACATGTGGCGAAGTGGCCAAGGTGAAGCAGCCTTGCGCACCTTGTTGGACGAGCATGCCAATGACAAGCGTGATCATGAGCAGCGCATCGCGGAAAAAGAACGGGAGCTCAGCTCATGCAATGAACGCATCAATGGGTTGAGTGGAAGTCTTGGTGCGGAGCAGGAAAAAGTGAAAGGGTTGGAAGCGAAGCTCGCCGAGCAGCGAAGTGCACAGGATGAAGCACATGCGCGCATGCAGGATCAGTTCAAATTGACCGCTGGCGAGCTGCTGGAAAGCAAGGGCAAACAATTGAACGAGCAACAACAGGAGAAGCTCGGTCTCTTGCTGAAACCACTCCACGACCGCATCAAGGAGTTCGAAGAACAGGTTCGCAAAACCTATCATGAAGAAGAGCGCGAACGTTTCGCGTTAAAAAAGGAGATCGGCAAATTGGTTGAGCAGAACATGAAACTGAGCACCGATGCGGACAACCTCACGCGAGCGCTAAAAGGTGACAGCAAGACGCAAGGTGATTGGGGCGAAATGGTTCTGGAACGCATGCTTGAAAGCAGCGGCCTTGTAGAAGGTGATGAGTATTCCTTGCAAGCCAGTTCCACACTGATCGATGGAAGCCGATTGCGCCCCGATGCCGTCATCAACCTGCCTGGTGGCAAACACATTGTTATTGATGCCAAAGTTTCGCTTACGCACTACGAGCGTTTTACAGCAAGCACCGATGATGCTGAACGAGAGCGATTCGCGCGAATGCACACCGACAGTATGCGCGCTCACATGAAGGGCCTTTCGCAAAAGGACTACCCAAGCCTCTACCGAATTTCTTCGCCCGATTTCGTGCTGATGTTCGTACCCATCGAGAGCGCCTTCAACCTGGCGCAATCAACACGGCGTGACATTGTTCAAGAAGCGATCGATCAGCGCATATTCATTGTGACACATAGCACACTGATGGCAAGTCTTCAGCTCTTCCACAGCATTTGGAAGAACGAACGCATTGCCAGGAACCATCTGGAAATAGCCGAGCGAGCAGGCTTGCTGTACGAGAAATTCGCAGGCTTCACCGATGACCTGATCAAAGTGGGCAAGCAATTGAAAGGCGCAACTGAAGGGTATGAAGAAGCGATGAAAAAGCTCTCCGCTGGCCCGGGTAACCTGGTCGGCCAAGTGGAGAAGCTGAAATCCCTTGGTGCGAAGGCGAGCAAACCGATCAATCCGGCACTCTTGTCTCGCGCGCTTGAGGAATCCAATTCCACAGAGGCATGAGAAAGGCAAGAGAACAATTGGCAGTCGGCAGTTGGCGGTTGGTAGTTGCCATTTCCCTGCTTTTCAGCGCTTGCGGCACTTACGTCCCTGTAGCGGGTGGTGACAATTTCGCCTACCTCTACGGCAAAGGCGCGGCGGCCATGCGTTTGCAAGCCCGCGTGTACCATGCATCGGACAAGCGTTCGGTGATCTGGTTCAAGCTTCGAACGGAAGACCTTTTGTACAAGAATTCCGGTGGTGGTGGGTCTTTTCGAGCTCGCGTGCAATTGAAATACGAGGCCTATTCAAGTTGGGACAGCGAGACTTTATTGGACAGTGCAAGCACCTTCGTAAAGGACTCGAGTGAGCAACCGAACGAGAAGAAAGACCTGATCGGCAGCATCGACATGAAGCGCAACGAGCAGCGTTCGTTCCTGCTGAAAGTGACGGTGCGCGACATGAACCGCAATTCGGAAAGCACGGTGTTCATTCCGGTTGAACAAGGTGCCCCCGGCCAGCGACAAGGCTTCCTACCCGTTACCGAGAAAGGCATTCCGCTGTTCGATGACCGCGTTTTGGCAGGCACCGAAGTGCGTGTTCTATGCGAGCAATACGCCAATACCAAGCTCTATGCGGAACACTTGGAAACGCCGGCGAAATTGCCCGCACCGGTTTTTACCCAAACGGATATTCGTCCTGTTGTAAAAGTGGACAGCACATACGAGGTGCAGGTTGGGCCAGATGGCTATTTCACCTTCAAGGCTGGCACATCAGGATTCGATCATTTCCGGGTGGATACATCCTCAATGGTTGGTTTCACGGTATTTGCAAGTCCTGGCACTTTCCCCGAAGTGGACCAAGTGAGTGATATGGTTGCTCCCTTGCGCTACATCACCAGTTTGCAGGAATGGGACCGATTGTCAGCGACCATCAATAAAAGGAAAGAGGTTGAAAAATTCTGGATCGATGCGGCCGGTAGTCGTGACCGGGCTAGAGAGGCGATCGATGCGTACTACAGCCGGGTGGAGAGTGCAAATCGCCACTTCACCTCCTATACCGATGGTTGGAAGACCGACCGAGGATTGGTTCACATCATCTTCGGCACACCCAATATGATCCGTAGAACGGCGACTTCCGAGACGTGGACCTATGGCGAGGAAAGCAATTTGATGAGCCTCACTTTCACCTTCGAAAAACGTGATGGCCCATACAGCAACAACGATATGGTGCTAAGGCGTGACGGCATTTT
Organism: Flavobacteriales bacterium; assembly: GCA_031410075.1. Lineage (GTDB taxonomy): Bacteria > Bacteroidota > Bacteroidia > Flavobacteriales_F > PHOS-HE28 > PHOS-HE28. The sequence goes on along the minus strand of JANNYL010000584.1, from coordinate 23,462 downwards.
CAAAACCGCCTGGTACCGCAATGTGGAAAGTTGGCGCAACGGGCGGATCGTGCAGAACTGATGATCCTACCGAACCTTTTTACCGCGAGTGACGCTTGATCCAATACTCGCGACCAGTCCTTTCTCTCGTTCAACGTTAATCCAGTCCAACGCCTTCTCCCAGAATGATCAACGAACTTGTTTGTGGCGTAAGGCCGGTTATGGAAGCGCTGAACAGCGATGCCCATGTGGAAAAGCTTTTGATACGGCGCGATATGGGCGGCGAGGCGATCAACGGTATCAAGCAATTAGCGGTTGAACGTGATGTACCCTGGCAACCTGTGCCCGGTGAAAAGCTCGACAGACTCACGAACGCCGCGCATCAAGGTGTGATCGCGTATATCAGCGCGGTGGCCTTGCAGGATCTCGATGAGGTGATACAGCAAGCCTATGATAGAGGCGAAGACCCACTGATCGTAGCACTCGATGGGGTTACTGACGTTCGGAACATCGGTGCGATAGCGCGCAGCGCCGAGTGCTTTGGGGCGCATGGACTGCTCGTACCCAAGCACCATAGTGCCCGCTTGGGAAGCGATGCGATAAAAAGCAGTGCTGGTGCTCTGTTGCGCAAACCGGTATGCCGGGTAATGGACCTGAAGGAAGGGATCGCGCGCGCACGAGCTCATGGTCTTCGCACTGTGGCCTGTACTGAAAAAACTGAATTTCAGTTGGACGCTATCGACCTCAGTGGACCGCTGCTTCTGATATTGGGCGCCGAAGACACGGGTATCTCCCCTGCCTTGCTGGGCCAAGCAGACCTGCGCGGGAGCATCCCGATGGCCGGTAAGATCGGCTCCTTGAATGTAAGTGTGGCCGCTGGCATCGCTTTGCATTCGGTGCTGAAACAGCGAGGGATCAAGTGATCCAGCAGCCAACCATGGGGTAGGTTGATCGGTCGAATTCTCGGAAACAAGGCCTTTCGGTCTTGACTTGACCAGCTGATCCGCTGTATTCCAAATTGATGGCTGCCTCCCACGGAACTTCCACTATGTCCTGAGGTAAAAATGCACTCGCCTTCCCAACGGAGAAAACCGGCTGTGCGAACAATTTCGGACGCCTTGGTCTCGGACAACTGCCCATTCGACCAACAAGTTGAACCGTTCGTCGGAAACCTTTCCTCTTCAATTCGGGTAGAAACGGGCGCTCTGTTCCGGACATACTCTCCAGCCTGCTTCAACCAGGATGGGTTCGGGATCAAGCGAAACGAACGCTCGGACCATGAAAACACTTGTTTCCCGTACCCTTCTATTCTTGGCCTTTATCGCCTTTTGGGGACTCCGAAATGGCCTCGCCCAAAGCGCTGCAAACCAGCGGGTTGCCCTGCGAGTTACCGACCTCACTAGCCAGGAACGGGACAACCTGAGCCTTGACTTGCAAGAGCGAGGTGACCTACGAATCTCATTCGCGTGTGTACCGGCGGGTATCCTGATCCTGGAACCGATAAACCCGGAGCGTTCCGCAGATAGCGTAAGGGCCATGGCCTTGGGCGCTTTGATCACCCGGCTTCCCGCTCAACGCCGCACCGAAGTAGCTCTCTCATTGACCGAAGCCGAAGACCTGTGCGCGGCCGCACGCAACCATTGATCCGCATGTTCTGGAACCTCCTCAACCTGCTGGTGCGCTCGCTTGAAAGCTTGCGAACGTTTCTTGCCTGCGCTGTGCTGGCGATGCTCTCCATTTCGGCCAATGCGCAATTGGTCGTTTCGCCGCAACCGAGTGTGCAAGCACTTGCAGCTGCCATTAGCGGCCCTGGTGTCACGATCTCCAATCCCACGATCAACTGTCATGCCCAAGGATTCGGTGAGTTCTCTTACTCCGGTTCACAACTCGGACTGGATGAAGGCGTGATCCTCACCTCAGGCCGTCGTGACAACGCGGTAGGCCCGAACAACTCCGGCAGCATGGCTTTCAATGCCGCGCGTCCGGGTTCGCCGATACTGAACATCGTTACAGGTCGCACCACGTTCGACCAATGCAAATTGGAATTCGACATCATTCCAGCAGGCGACTCGCTGAAATTCAACTTCGCTTTCGGCTCCGAAGAATACAACGAGTGGGTGGGCACGCAGTTCAATGACGTGTTCGGGTTCTTCATCAGTGGGCCCGGCATCACCGGCGACCCCGGCATCGGGATCGACCACAACATCGCGTTGATCCCCGGCGGCACACAACCCGTTACGATCAACAACGTGAACAACGGCTCCAACAGCCAGTACTACCACGATAACACCGGGGGAAGCGAGATCCAGTACGATGGTTTCACACGGAACCTGAGCGCGGTGAGCCTGGTGCAGCCCTGCCAGACCTATCACTTGAAACTGATCGTGGCCGATGCCACGGACAACGACTATGACAGCGGTGTGCTGATCGAAAAAGTGCAGAGCAATCCGGTAACGATGCAGGCTTTCACGCAGAACGGCGGATCCGATCTGATCGAAGGCTGCAATAATGGTTATGTGCGTTTCACCCGCAGCAACGCAAGTGCGCAACCGCTCAGCCTTACCTACTTTCTTCAAGGCACCGCCACCAACGGCGTGGACTATCAAGCGATCAATCCAACGAATCCGAATTCGCCGAAGAGCATTGTGATCCCGGCGAACCAGCTTTTCGTGGATCGACCGATCACGACATTGATCAATGCCGCGGCTGAACCCGATGAGTCGTTGATCTTCATTCTGGGCAACCCGAACTGCCCGGCCATGGCACTCGATACGTTGACGATGAACCTGGTGGATACATTGGTTTCTTCCGTTTCGCCGCTTACCCCCGGGATCTGTTTGGGTGACTCCGTTCAGTTCATCACGACAGGTGGATCCCAATGGACATGGACTCCAGCCACAGGGCTCAGTGCTACGAACATCGCGAACCCTTGGGCGCATCCCACCACCAGTACAAATTATCAAGTGGTGATCAGCGACGGCTTGGGTTGCACAAAGACCATCCGCCCGCGCGTACGCGTAAGCAACATGTCCCTTTCGGCCAGTATGACCGATGTACTCTGCAATGGCGGAACCAATGGTGCGATCAATCTCACCGTCACGGGTGGGATCGCACCGTTCTCGTATTCATGGACAGGCCCAAGTGGGTTCACGGCCAACACCCAGGACATCACCTTGCGGCCTGCGGGCATCTACACCGTAACGGTGACGGATGCCGCTTGTACGAAAACGCAGAGCTACACCATTTCGCAACCGAACGCGCTGAACGTCACGCTGGCTCCAACAGTACTTGCTTTCGGTCAGAACATCACCTGCTCCGGATCCAATTCCGGAGTGATCGATGCAACTATCACTGGTGGAACCGCTCCATACACCGTGGCTTGGACGGGACCCAGCGGATTCACGTCGAACAACGTGGATATCAATAGCCTCTTCGCAGGTGCTTACACGGTGAGCGTCACCGACTTCAATGGTTGCAATCGGACCACATCCATCACACTAACACAAGCCGCACCTCTGACCGCTTCGATCTCAGCGTTCACGCATGTGACTTGCAAGAGCTTGAACAATGGTACGGCTACCGTAACTGTTAGCGGAGGTGTGCCTCCATACACGTATGCCTGGAACACGGCGCCGGTGAAGACAACCGCAAGTGTGGTAGGCCTTCAGCCCGGCAACCGCATCGTGACCATCACCGATGCATATGGTTGCACCACGACCGCTTCGGTCGTCATCACGGAACCCGCGCAAGATCTTGCTTCCAACCTGGTCTCGCAGGTGAACGTGTTGTGCCGGAATGCGAGTACGGGTTCAGCTGTCGTGAGCGCGAATGGTGGCACATCGCCCTATTCCTACTTGTGGAACACCACCCCAGCACAGAACACCGCGACAGCTTCCAACCTACCAGCCGGAACCTGGACGTGTACCATCACCGACGCGCGCGGCTGCACGACCACGCGAGCTGCGACCATCACGCAGCCAGCAGCAGGCATTACGACCGCCCTGACCACCAGTTCCAATGTATCGTGCTTCGGCGGCTCGAACGGTAGTGCAACGATCAGTGCGGCGGGTGGCAATCCGCCGTACACCTTCGCGTGGAACACGGCCCCGGTGCAGACCGGTGCTTCCGCAATCAATCTTCCAGTGGGCACTTGGACCTGCACCGTAACCGATGCGTCCGGTTGCACAGCCACACGTGCGGTGCCCATCACCCAGCCGGTCGCTGCGTTGAGCGGCTTCATCACGAGCATCACGAACAATTCGTGCTTCGGACAAACCGGTGGAAGTGCCACTGCTAGCGGCTCGGGGGGCACAGCACCATACACCTACACCTGGAATACGACACCAGTGCAAACAGGCGCCACAGTGATCAACCGCCTTGCGGGCACTTGGACCTGTACCATTACGGATTCACGCGGTTGCACCGCCACGGTCAATGCGGTGATCACCTCACCTCCGCAACTCGTCGGCTCGATCCTCAGCGATGCTGATGTGGCTTGCTTCGGACAGAACACCGGATCGGCTACCGTGGGTGCTTCAGGTGGCAGCGGTGCCTATGTCTACACGTGGAACACATCACCTCCACAATCCGGCACCAGCGCGACGAGCATCCCCTTCGGCGTGTACACCGCCACGGTAACGGACGGCAATGGCTGCACGGCAACAGCGATGGTGACGATCAGCCAACCAGCTTCACCGCTGGGTACCACGGCCGTTGTTTCTCCAGCTGCCTGTGGCGGTCCGAACACCGGTGCGGTGAACGCCACTACTTCCGGCGGAACTGCTCCTTATTCGTTCCAATGGACAGGCCCAGGCGGTTTCACATCGACGAGTGAAGACATAAGCGTACTCGCTGCCGGCGTGTACACCCTGATCGCCACGGATGCGAACGGTTGCAGCCGCTCAACCGTGTGGAATGTGAACCAACCCGGTCTCTTCACCATCACGGGAGTACTCAGTGATTACAATGGATTCAACGTGGGTTGCCGTACTGGAAGCAACGGAAGCATCGATGTGTCGGTTGTCGGAAGCAATCCGCCGTTCACCTACGCGTGGACCGGACCGAGTGGGTTCACCGCGACCACACAGGATATCAGCGGGCGCACGGCGGGCAACTACACGTTCACCGTTACCAATGCCCTCAACTGCTCCAACGCCCAGGTCTTCACACTCACACAGCCAACAGCCCTGAGCAACGCGCTCACAGCAGTGAACGCAGGTAACGGATTCAATGTCTCCTGTTTCGGCGGTGCCAACGGCTCGGTGAATTCCGCTCCCGGTGGCGGCGTAGGCCCGTACAGCTATTCCTGGACGGGTCCGGGTGCCTTCTCCTCCAGCAATGCGAACATCAGTGGGTGCCAAGCCGGCACGTACACGCAAACCATCACGGACATCAATGGTTGCACGTTCCCTACCTCGATCACGCTGACACAACCCACCCCGCTTACAGCGAGCATCAATGTGAACAATCACGTGAGCTGCCGCAACGGAACCAATGGACGAGCGACGGCTACACCAACCGGTGGCGTAGGCCCATATACCTACAGCTGGAACACGTCACCCGTGAAGACCACGGCCATGGCGACGAATCTCGCCGCAGGCAACTACATCTGCACGGTCACTGATGCGAACGGGTGCGTGACAACAGCGAACGTGACGATCACGCAGCCGGCTGCCGTGCTGAGCGCCTCGTTGGTCTCCCAGATCAATCTGCTCTGTCGCAACCTCTCTACAGGAAGCGCCACGGCCACCGCCAGCGGCGGAACTGCACCCTATTCGTACAACTGGAATTCCTCCCCATCGCAGAGTGGAGTCACGGCCATCAACCTCCCAGCAGGATCCTTCAACTGCACAGTGACCGATGCGAACGGTTGTACAAGTGTGGCCTCGGTGACCATCACACAGCCCTCCACCACTCCGGGTTGCAGCTTCATCGACAACGTGGCCCATGTGACCTGCTTCGGCCTGAACAATGGCTCGGCGCGAGCGAACGGCTGCGGCGGAACCCCCGGCTATACCTACAGCTGGGACAGCTCGCCGATCCAAACGACCGCGACCGCGACCGGCCTGGCACCCGGTCTCTACACATGCACCATCACGGATGCGAACGGTTGCTTCCGGCTTCGCACAGTAACCATCAACGGACCTTCTTCGGGGTTATCCGCTTCCCTCTCCGCCCAAACAAATGAACTCTGCGGAGGTGCTGGCCCAGGTACCGGAAGTGCTACCGTATCGATAACCGGTGGGACCGCGCCCTTTACGTACAGCTGGAACACCGCTCCAGTCCAAACAGGAGCTACGGCAACAGGCTTGCCGAACGGGTCATATAACTGCTCAGTATCGGACGCGAACGGATGCACCGCTTCAGCGAACGTGACGATCACCGAACCCACACCTATCGGAAACACGTTGGTTTCGACCGCTCAAATCACCTGCAATGGAGCCAACAATGGCAGTGCTACAGTGAACGGTACCGGTGGCACACCGCCGCACTCCTACCAGTGGAGCACAGGTGCATTGACCGCCAGCGTTTCGGGTCTTGCTCCCGGCAATTACAGTTGCACCGTGCGCGATGCGAACAACTGCAGCAGCGTCCGGAACATCACGATCACTCAACCCGCAGCACTCTTCGTTTCGGCCAACACGCAGACCGCGAGTTGCCAAGGCACGAACAGTGGTGCAGTCAACCTGACCGTTGTCGGCGGTACTTCGGCGTACACGTACGCTTGGACGGGACCAAGCGGTTTCACAGCCACCACACAGGACATCACGGCACTGCCTGCAGGCGTCTTTGATGTGGTAGTGACCGATGCGGTAGGCTGCAACAGCAGCAGCAGTTGGACGGTTACCGACCCGGGTTCCTTCACCATCAACAGTGTGCAAGGCGTAATGGCCAATGGCCTGAACCTTCTTTGCAATGGTGGCAACAACGCGTGGATCACCAACGAGGTGCGCGGTGGACAGGCTCCCTACAGCTACTCATGGACAGGGCCCGGTGGCTACACGGCGAGTGCAGATGATGTGAGCGGACTTGTCGCGGGGAACTATGTCTTCTCGGTGGTGGATGGAAACGGATGCTCCACGGCCGTGAGCTTCACCGTTACACAACCCGCTGCGTTCGCCAGTTCTATTATCGGTGTGAACGCAGGTGGTGGTTTCAACATCTCCTGCGCGGGTGGATCGAACGGCGCAACTGCAGGTCCGATCACTGGTGGCAATGCTCCGCTCACGTACGCCTGGAGCGGTCCAGGGGCCTTCACGGCGAACACGCCCAACATCAGCGGTCGCCCCGCTGGTGTGTACAACCTGGTGGTTACTGATGCGTTCGGATGCTCGTTCAGCACGAGCGTTACGATCACGCAGCCCACAGCGCTTACCGCCAGTACCACAGTCCTGGCCGATGTGCTTTGCAGAGGAGCCAGTACCGGTTCCGCTTCAGCATCCGCAATTGGTGGCGTGCTTCCTTACAGCTACAGCTGGAACACGATCCCTGTGCAGACCGGTCCGCTCGCGAATAACCTCGCGGCAGGAACGTGGACCTGCACAGTGACCGACGCCAACGGTTGCAGCACGAATACGAACGTGAACATCTCGCAGCCCGCGACCGCTCTCAGTGCGATCGTTGGTGGAACAACACCTGTTTCCTGCTTCGGTGGCAACAATGGAACCGCCACTGCCAGTGCTTCCGGCGGAACGCCGAACTATACCTATAGCTGGAGCACGACCCCTGCACAAACAACTGCAACCGCTTCAGGCCTTGCCGTTGGAAGCTATACCTGCACGGTAACGGACGACAATGGCTGTACCTCTGTGGTGAATGCTACTGTGACCGAGCCATCCGCTGCACTGAGCGCCTCTGTTTCCGCACAGACCAACGTGCTCTGCTTCGGCAACTCCACGGGTAGCGCATCGGTCACTCCGACCGGCGGAACAAGCCCATACCTCTATTCCTGGAACACAACACCTCCGCAGAGCTCTGCCGTTGCCAATGGCTTGGCCGCAGGCACCTGGACGTGCACGATCACGGACGCACGTGGTTGCATCACCTCGGTGAACGCGACGATCACACAACCTTCAGCGCCTCTCGCAGCGAGTATTTCCGGCTAAACGAATGTGCTGTGCTTCGGGAACTCGACCGGCAGTGCAACGGTGAGTGTTAGCGGTGGTACTTCCGCTTACTCCTACAGTTGGAACACGACACCCGTGCAAACGAACGCCACGGCGACAGGGCTCGCGGCCGGTAACTACAGCTGCACGGTCACCGATGCGAACGGTTGCACAACAACGACGAACGTGGCCATCACGCAGCCGGCCGCTGCATTGAACGCGAGCATCAGTGTGCAAACGAATGTGCTCTGCTTCGGTAACAGCACCGGCAATGCGACGGTTTCCGCCACTGGTGGCACAGGGATCTACAGCTATAGCTGGAACACCACGCCCGTGCAAACGACTTCAACAGCCACAGGACTGGCTGCCGGCAACTACATCTGCACCGTTACCGATGCGAATGGTTGCTCGAGCATAGCGAACGCGAGCATCACCGAACCGACAGCGGCATTGAGCGCTTCCATCAGCGCACAGACCGATGTGCTATGCTTCGGCAACAACACGGGTAGCGCAACGGTGAGCGCGAACGGTGGCACTGGAGCGTACGGCTTCAATTGGAACACGGTGCCGGTCCAAACCACGGCCACTGCGATCAACCTGACCGCCGGATCATACACCTGCACGGTCACGGATGTGAACGGTTGCAGCACCACCACGAGCGTGACCATCACGCAACCAGTGGCCGCATTGACCGCGACGATCAGCGCGCAAACCAACGTGCTCTGCTTCGGCAACAGCACAGGAAGCGCAACGGCCAGCCCGATCGAAGGTACGGCCCCCTACACCTTCTCTTGGAACACTTTCCCCGTGCAGACCACGGCGACCGTAACTGGTCTCGCCGCTGGACCGCACACCTGCACGATCATGGACGCGAATGGTTGTAGCACCACCGCCATGGCGACCATCACGCAACCTGCTGCTGCCATGAACGTGACGGCCAGCATCACGCCTGCGGCCTGCCAAGGCGCGAACAATGGCGCAGTGAACGCCACGATTACCGGTGGTACCGGTCCTTACACCTATGCATGGAGCGGTCCGAACGGCTTCACAGCAAGCACGCAAGACATTGCCGGTATTGAAGCAGGGGTGTACAACCTGGTCACGACTGACGCCAATGGCTGCGCGCATACGAGCAACTGGAACGTGAACCAGCCCGGTCTCTTCACCTTGAGCGGGATCACCAGCAACTACACGGGCGGTGTTCAAGTGAGCTGCATTGGAGCAACCGATGGGTCCATTGACATCTCGGTCTCTGGTGCCACTCCACCATACACCTATCTCTGGACCGGCCCGAGCGGTTACACCAACTCCGTTCAGGACATCAGTGGCCTGGCTGCTGGCACCTACACGTTCATCGTAACAGATGCGAACGGTTGCAGCACTTCGCAGACCTTCGCACTGAACGCGCCGACTCCGTTCAACATCAGCCTCTCGGGTGCTGACCAGGGCGGCGGCTTCAATATCTCCTGCAACGGCGGTGACAACGGTACCATTGACGCGACCGCTTCCGGTGGAAGCGCGCCATTGGCCTACGCTTGGAGCGGACTGAACGGTTTCACAGCTGCTGTTGCGGACATCAGTGGACTGGTCGCTGGGACCTACAACATGACCGTTACCGATGTGAACGGCTGCACAGCGAATTCCAGCATATCGCTTACCGAACCGAACGCACTGAACGCAACGGCCAGTTCCACAGCACAGGTGGATTGCGTCGGTGGTTCGAACGGATCAGCCGCTTCCAATGGCAACGGTGGCGTTGCACCCTACACCTATCAATGGAACACTGTTCCACCGCAGAACACACAGAATGCGAACGGTCTTGCAGCAGGCACTTGGATGGTGACCATTACGGATGCGAACGGCTGTTCCTCCAATGCCAACGTTGTGATAACCGAACCAGGAGGCGTGCTCAGTGCTTCTATTACCGCACAAACGGATGTGCTGTGCTTCGGCAACAGCACCGGCAGCGCAACCGCATCGGCGAGCGCGGGCACAGCACCCTACTCCTACAACTGGAATACCATTCCCGCGCAGAACTCCGCAACAGCCACAGGACTGACCGCAGGCACGTATACCTGCACGATCACCGATGCCAACGGATGCACCACGACCGTGAACGCGACGATCACGGAACCTTCAGCTTCCCTCGCTGTGGCCATCAGCGGCCAATCACCGGTCAGCTGTTTCGGCGGGGCTGACGGCAGTGCGATCGTGAACGCCACTGGCGGAACTGGATCCTACACCTACGACTGGAATACAGCGCCTGCGCAGAACGGAGTCAATTTGACGAACGTCAGCGCTGGCATCTATACGGTGTCCGTAAGCGAAGGCAATAGTTGCACGGCGAGCGCGCAAGTCACGATCGCGGAACCGAACGCACCATTGAGCGTGGGAACGGCGAGCATCATCCATCAAGATTGCTTCGGCAGCACGAACGGCCAGGCTGCCGTGAACGCCACCGGGGGAACCGGACCTTACACCTATAGCTGGAACACGAATCCCGCACAGACGGCGGCAACAGCGATCGGACTTGGTGCAGGCACTTACACCGTGGTCGTTACCGATGCACGCAACTGCACCGCCTCTCTTGATGTGACGATCGATGGGCCATCAGCAGCGCTGGCGCTCACCATCAGCAGTGTTACCGATGTGCTCTGCTTCGGCAGCAGCACGGGGGGGGCGACAGTGGATGCCAATGGAGGAACCGCTCCGTACACGTATGAGTGGAGCACCGCACCGCAGACGTTCGCGGCGAGCATCGTGAACCAACCCGCCGGCACGTACGCGGTGATCGTAACCGATGCGAACGGGTGTATGGCTTCGATCAACACCACCATCAACGAACCGCTCACAGAGATCACGCCCTTCCTGGAATCCATCAGCATGGTGAACTGCTTCGGCGGTAGTGATGGCTTCGCGACCATTGATATCAGCGGTGGTAGCGGGAGTTACTCCGTGGTCTGGAACACCTTCCCGGTACAGACCGGTAACACCGTGACAGATCTCGCTGCGGGTACGTACCTCGCGGAGATCACGGACAATAACGGGTGTTCCATTTCGAAGTTCTTCCCGCTCACGATCACTGAACCCAACGCTGCACTCGCGGCGACCAGCGTTGCCAATGTGTTCGGCGGCGGATACAACACCAGTTGCTCCAACGCCAACGACGGCAGCATCAACGCCACCATCAGCGGCGGTGCGCTTCCTTACACCTATGCCTGGGCCGATCCGTTCGGTGGCACATTGACGACCGAGGACATCACCGGCCTGGCTCCCGGCAACTACGACTTGCTCGTGACCGATGACAACGGCTGCACCGCGGTAACCAACGCTACCATCAACGCACCTGCCCCCATCGATATCACCAGCACGATCGTTCCCGCCGCTTGCCAAGGTGCGGCAACGGGATCCATCAATACCAACCCGCTCGGTGGTGTGGCACCTTACACGCTGAGCTGGACAGGACCGAACGGCTTCACGGCCAGTACCGTCGATATCACTGGTCTCGTGGCTGGAGTCTACACGCTCAACATCCTCGATGCGAACGGTTGCTCCGGTTCCTTCCAATTGGACGTGAACCAGCCGGGGCTCTTCACCATCACCGCAACGCTCAGTTCCTTCACCGGTGGCGCAAATGTCTCGTGTGCAACAGCCACGGATGGCAGTATTGACGTGACAGCTTCGGGCGGAACTCCGGGCTACACCTACAGCTGGACAGGCCCGAACGGCTTCACGGCGAACTCCGAGGACATCAGCGGCCTATCCGCAGGCGCCTACGAGCTGCAACTCAACGATGCCAATGGTTGCGGCACCCTTGTTTCTTACACGATCACCGCACCTGCACCCCTGAACGTTTCGCTGAGCGCCACCCTGCACGATGTGGACAACATCAGTTGCAACGGCGGCAACGACGGTTCGATCGACGCGACCATCATCGGTGGAACCGCACCTTACAGCATCACATGGACGGGGCCCAACGGGTTCACCGCGAACAGTGAGGACATCGGTGCACTTGCAGCTGGCACGTATGACATCGCTATCACCGATGTGAATGGTTGCAGTGCGAACGCTTCGATCACACTTACAGAGCCGGCGATCCTGAACGCGAGCGCGGTCCCCACTGTGCAGGCGAACGGCGACAACATTTCCTGCAACGGCAGCAGCGATGGCAGCATCGATCTGGGCATCGCAGGAGGCCATGGGCCATACTCCGTCCTATGGACCGGTCCGAACGGCTTTAGCAGTACAAGCGAAGACAATAGCGGCCTTGCCGCAGGCACCTACGATGCACTTGTTACCGATGCGAGCGGTTGCACCACATCGCTTTCAATAACACTTACGGAGCCAACTCCGCTAACGCTCAGTTCAACGGTTTCCAGCTACGTCGGAGGCCAGGCGATCTCCTGCGACGGTGCCAGCGACGGCAGCATCGACCTCACCTTGCTTGGCGGTGGTGGCAACAACAGCTTCGCCTGGACCGGCCCGAATGCGTTCGTGTCGACCAATGAGGATGTCAGCGATCTGGAACCAGGCAGCTATCAGGTGATCGTTACCGATCAGAACGGATGCAGCGTGAACGCCTCGTTCAACCTTGTTGCTCCTCAACCGATCAGTGCCAGCGCGAACATCGTTACCGCGGCCTGCCAAGCAGCCGCGACCGGTTCGATCGACATGACCGCCATTGGTGGGACCCAGCCCTTCACCTTCTTCTGGAGCGGACCCGGGGCTTTCAGCAGCACGAACGAGGACCTCAGCGCACTATTCGCTGGCGTGTACAATGTGACCATCACCGACGCGAACGGTTGCTCGCATAACCAGTCGTTCGACGTGAACGAACCCGACCTGTTCACCATCACCGCCACCATCAGCGTCTACGCCGGTGGCTACAATGTGAGTTGCGCAGGCGCATCGGATGGCAGCATTGACGCCACCATATCCGGCGGCACCGGACCGTACTTCTACTTCTGGAGCGGACCAAACGGCTTCACGGCGATCACGGAGGACATCGCTGGTCTGGATGACGGCAGCTACAACCTCACACTTACCGACCAGAACGGCTGTAGTGCCTTGGCCACGTATGCGCTCATTGCTCCGACACCGATCAATATCGGTCTCGTGGCCGGACTCTACAATGGAGGAGTGAATACTACCTGTGCGAGCACACCAGATGGCTCCATCGATGCGACCATCGCAGGTGGCGACCAGCCCTACACGATCGCTTGGAGCGGACCCAACGGTTTCGTTTCAGCGAGCGAGGATATTACCGGCGCAGCAGCGGGTGACTATACACTGGTGGTCACCGACGCGATCGGTTGCACCGCGAGCGCCAGCATCACGTTGGTTGAACCCACAGCGGTCTCGACTTCCGTTAGCGCTGCTGTTCTTAACGGTGGAAACAGCACCAGCTGTAATGGTGGTGCCGATGGCAGCATCGATCTCACCATCACCGACGGCACTCAACCGTACACCATCGCTTGGAGCGGACCGAACGGATTCGGTAGCAACAACGAAGACATCAGCAACCTGAGCGCTGGCGACTACACCGCAGTAGTGACCGATGCCAATGGTTGCACAAGTACGAGCAACATCACGCTCACGGCACCGAGCGTGATCGACATCGACCTCACGGCATCGCAGTTCAGCGGTGGCTACAACATCCCTTGCTTCGGTTCCAGCGTGGGTACCATCACCGCAACGATCAATGGTGGCCTGCCGGGCTACACCTACCTCTGGAGCAGCAACAATGGCTTCAGCAGCACAAGCCAGGATCTGAACGGCCTGCCTGCTGGTGACTACACGATCATCGTAACCGATGCCAACGGTTGCACGGGAACGGCGAGCATCACCCTCCAACAACCGGTCGTGCTCGACGCGACCAACACACTGAGCGCTACCGGCAACGGCTACGAGGTGAGTTGCGCAGGCAATGACGGCGCGATCGCACTGGACATCACCGGTGGAACACAACCTGCGCAGGTGGACTGGTTCAACACGAACGGTTTCGCCTCCCAGGACGAGGATATCACCGGCCTCTCCGCAGGCACCTACGAACTCACGATCATCGACGATAACGGTTGCGTCTTCAGCGACACGCTCGTACTCACGCAACCCGAGCAACTTGATGGGACCATCACTCCGAGCGGTGTGATCTGCAACGGTGCGAACGATGGCAACATCAACCTGGAGGTAACAGGCGGAGCGAGCGCATATACCTATGCATGGACCGGCCCGAACGGCTTCACCGCCACAACCCAGGACCTGAGTGGTCTGTCCAGCGGCAACTACACCGTAACGGTCAGCGACAATGGAAACTGCACCGGTACATGGAGCGCGACCATTGTCGCGAGCGGCAGCATGACGGCTGATGTGTACCGCAGTGATTACAACGGCATCAGTATCCCCTGCTTCGGCGATAGCACTGGCGTGATCGAAGTTGGCGTGCTCGGCGGTGTTGATCCTCTCACCATCGCATGGACCGGCCCGAACGGCTTCACAAGCAATGCCTATGACCTGAGTGGATTGATCGCTGGCGACTACCAGTTCACTGTTACCGATGCCAATGGTTGTTCGATGGACAGCATCATCAACCTTACACAACCGACAACAGCTCTGGGCACTGCACTTTCCGCCGCGATCTTCCCAAGTGGTGCGAACATCAGTTGCTTCGGCACCAGCACCGGTAGCATTGATGCGACTATCACAGGCGGTGTCGTGCCGTACACGTTTGACTGGCGCGGTCCTGACAGCTCCAGCTTCAACACAGAAGACATCAGCGGACTGGTCGCAGGTGACTACACGCTGGTCGTGATGGATGCGAACTCTTGTGCATCGACGGTGAGCATCACGCTCACGCAACCGGATAGTACAATGATCAACGCGACGCTGAGCCAATTCAACGGAGGCTTCAACACCACCTGTGACGGCAGCAGTGATGGCAGCATCAGTGTGGTCGTTGCCGGCGGAAGTCCTGATCACAGCCTGACTTGGAGCGGCCCGAATGGCTTCAGTAGCACCAATGACACGATCACTTCATTGATCAGCGGAGCCTACGCGCTCTCCATCACCGACTTGAACGGATGTGAGTCGACCGCTGACGTCATTCTCCAATCTCCGACCACGATCGCACCTATCCTGTTCGCCGACACCTTACCAACCGGAACCAACATCAGTTGTGCTGGCGTGAACGATGGATCGATTCAAAGCACTATTAGCGGTGGAACGCCGAACTACTCACTTTCATGGAGTGGACCGAACGGCTTCAACAGTAACGCTCCTGTCATCACCGATCTGTTCGTCGGCACCTATTGCTTGACCATAGTGGATGCCAATGGTTGCAGCACGCAACAATGCAGCACCATTACTGAACCGACCGTTCTGGATGCAGCGGCCACGAGCACGAATGCGAATTGCGGACAAAACTCGGGTAACGTGGATGCGACCGTAACAGGAGGCACGGCGCCGTACACCTATGCTTGGAGCAACGGCGCATTCACTGAAGACCTCAGTGGTGTAGCTGTGAACTCTTACACCCTTTCCGTTACCGATGCCAATGGCTGTGTTGATGTTACGGATGTGCAAGTGATCGGAGCACCTGCTCTTACAGGCGATGCCGTGATCGCTCAGGTGCTATGCAATGGCAATAATGACGGGCTCATCGATCTGACGATACTAACCGGAACTGCCCCATACCAATTCACTTGGACAGGTGGAGCGAATTCCGAGGACATCGACGCACTCGCTGCGGGCACGTACCAGGTGCAAGTATTGGATGCAGCGGGCTGCTCATGGAACCAACTCTATACGGTAACCGAATCCGCTCTACTCGAAGCCGATAGCACAGTATTGATCCATGCCAATGGATACAACGTTTCAGGCTTGGGCGCGCATGATGGCAGCATCGCAGTTGCCGCCAGTGGAGGCACAGCCCCATACACATACCTATGGAGCAACGGGTCAACGGGATCGTCCGTGGAAGGGCTTGGTGCAGGTACTTACTCCGTGACCATCACTGACGCCAATGGTTGCACGCGCACGCTGGAGTTCATACTCGATGCGCCGAACGACGTGGAAATGCCTACCGGCTACACGCCGAATGGTGATGGAAGCAACGACTACTTCATCGTGCACGGCATCGAAGGCTATCCCGAGAACGAACTGCTCGTATTCAACCGCTGGGGCAACCTGGTCTATAAAGCGATCAATTACAAGAACGATTGGGCTGGGGAGAACACACGTGGCGAAATCCTTCCCAACGGCACCTACTTCGTGTTCCTCCACCTCGGCGGTGGCCCAACTCTTCAGAATTATGTGGACTTACGCCGCTGATCCACGTACAAGCTTCCCGACCATGCGAACCATACGCACTTCGATCCTTGTTCTGGCCATTTCTTCGGCTTGGTGTGTTGCACATGCCCAGCAAGAAGTGATGATCAGCCAGTACATGTTCAATGGCCTGCTGCTGAATCCAGCTTATGCGGGTAGCCATCCTTATGTGAGCGGAAGCTTGCTGCACCGGGAACAGTGGACCGGCATTGAAGGCGCACCAACAACGAGCATTCTCGCCATCGATGGGCCGCTATGGAACAACAAGATGGGCTTGGGCTTCACCATCGCACACGATCGGATCGGTATCAGTCGCGATATGGAAATGGCAGGACATTATGCCTACCGGATCAAAACCGGTGAATACGGAAAGCTCGCGTTCGGTTTGAAAGCCGGTATATCCCTGTATTCCGCCCGGGTCAGCGACCTTATCTACTGGGATGCCAATGATGCATTGTATCAACAGAATATCAGCAACGAAGTGGTTGGCAAATTCGGGTTCGGTCTCTACTGGTACGACGACCGATCCTTTGTTGGCGTGAGCGTTCCCACACTGTATGCGGCAGACGGATCGATAACAACGGATGCTACCAATGCCATCGATCATTATTTCACGCAACACTACTATTTGAACGCCGGCCATGTATTCGAATTGAACGAGGACTTCGACCTCAAGCCTTCGGTTCTGCTCAAATACCAGCAACAAGCCCCACCCGAAGTGGACGTTAACCTGAACGCCTTGTACAAAGACCGGTTCTGGCTGGGCATCGGCTACCGAACCGGCGATGCCGTGGTCGGCATGATCGAATATCAAGTGAACCCGATCTTTCGCGTGGGATATGCGTATGACATGACCACTTCCTTGCTGAAGAGGTATGCCGGTGGATCGCATGAGATCATGCTCGGCATCGACCTCGGCAAAGAACCGATCCGGATCAAAACACCCCGATACTTCTGATCAGCATGCGCGCGATCTTCCCCCTCGCCTCCGTGGTTTACGCGATCGTATTGCTCCCTTCGTGTGCGGGCTACCGCATGCACAAAGCAGAAGAAGCCTATAACCTGATGGCTTATGAAAAGGCCCAGCATCGCTTCGATAAGGTCTTGCGCCATGGTGTGGATAGGAACACCTTGATCCATTGCGCCGATGCATGCCGTAGGCAGAACGAATTGCTCCATGCCGCGGATCGCTACCATCGAGCCGACTCAATTGCCCCTTTGACCGGTGAGGATGCCTTCCGATATGGACAAGTACTAATGGGCATTGGTGAAGAGCATCACGCAGAAGACCTGTTCCTGCGCGTCTTGAGCGAAAGCCCGGAAGACGCAGCCTCACTGGACCTTTTCGGATCGTGTCAAGGCTATCGTACGTTTTATAACGACTCCGGCCGATTCACCGTGAACCTATTGACGCTTCCTGGGTTACACAGTGTTTTTAGCGCTGTTCCTTGGAAGAAAGGACTGCTTGTTACCGGTGAAAAAGAAACGCACCACGGTCAAGCCAATCCTTGGAACGGAGGATCATTCCTCGATCTTTACTACTGCGAAAAGAAGACCATGGTGACATGGCTGGATGCAACACCACTTTCCGGTACGGTGAACGGAGCTTATCACGAAGGGCCTGCGGTGTTTTCGCCCGATGGCCGTTCGCTGTACTTCACACGAAGCAACTACTACAAGCATCGACTTAACAAAGACGATGCGAATACGAGCCACCTGAAACTGTTCCGCGCACAACGTGACAGCCTCGGGATATGGGGGGACATTCACGAGTTCGCATACAACGGTGAAACGTTCTCTGTAGGTCATCCGGCACTTAGCTCGGATGGCCGCACGCTGTACTTCGCCAGTGACCGATCAGGAGGTTTCGGAGGCTCGGATATTTGGCGCTGCTTTGACAACGGATCCGGATGGAGCGAACCAAAAAACCTTGGTCCAACCGTGAATACACCGGGTAACGAACTCTTTCCTGTGATCAATGGTGGAGCGCTCTATTTCAGCAGCACAGCGCATGAGAACATGGGCGGTCTGGACATTTTCGAAACACACGAGGAAAATGGTCGATGGAGTGACCCAAGCAACATGAACTCCCCGATCAATACCCCTCATGATGATTTCTCCTTCGTTGTCGACAATAGCGTCGATATCACTGGGGCCGCGTCTTTGAGCGGATATCTCAGCAGCGACCGCGACAGCTTGGATCGCGTGTACACGTTCTGGGCCGTCGCTCCTACTTTTTTCCTGGATGGCGTTGTCACGGATGATGAGCAGCGCTTTCTGCCCAATACAGAAGTCAGCCTCACCGAAATGCTTTCGGCAGAGGACACCACGGTTATGACCGGACCGGATGGTCGCTTCCATCTCCCATTGAAACCGAACAAAGACTATGTGGTGAAAGCGCAACATGCGAATGCGATCGCGCAATCCCATCCGGTAAGCACCAAAGGGTTGATCAGGAGCGACACGTTAAGTGTCGAATTCAATTTGACGACGATCACTCTTGACCAACCGATCGCTATCAATAACATCCTCTATGATTACGATAAATGGGATATCCGTGCGGATGCGGCTCGTGAACTGGACAAGCTTGCGCGGATCTTCAAAGACAATCCGCAAATGAGCTTCGAGCTTGTAGCACATACTGATAGTCGCGGTGGTGACAATTACAACCTCGTACTTAGCGATGCACGCGCCCACAGCGCAGTGAACTACCTGATCCAACAAGGTGTTGATCCGAACCGTATTGCTGCAAAGGGTTTCGGGGAATCACTCTTGATCAACAAATGCAAGAACGGTGTGCGGTGCACTGAGGAAGACCACCAGGCCAACCGCCGAACCGAGTTCAAAGTGACCGGTATCAATCTCGCTTCGCGACCATGATCATTGCCGTACGGTAGCCCCTTGCAGAAACCCATCACCGATGTTGAAGCCGGTAGTGGACTGGTTTACCGTCAACGAGCGAAAGGGCCCCACCGAGCGGCCCTTTCGTCGTTCAAGCAACTACTTCACCTTTCCACGTACAACCGCTGCGTACGTGGTGTTCTTCACTTTGCTCTCCGCCCACGATAGGAAGTCGAAATACTTGAGCACCACACTTTCGTTGGGGTCCGCCATCAAGATCACCAAGCCTTCGTACAGATCCTTGTACAGATCGCGCTTCACGGTCTCTTTCTGAGCC
The DNA here is from genome assembly GCA_031410075.1 of Flavobacteriales bacterium. Taxonomy (GTDB): domain Bacteria; phylum Bacteroidota; class Bacteroidia; order Flavobacteriales_F; family PHOS-HE28; genus PHOS-HE28. Next base: position 3,878 of record JANNYL010000584.1, on the reverse strand, counting down.
CGGGCAAGCTTCTTGATGCTTTCGATGACCAGGTTTTCCACACCGCTCGTACGGTGCCGTTTGCTCAAGAACCGATGCGTGCTTCGTACGATATACTGGAGCAGATCGAAGTTGCCCAACTCATAATGAACCACCAGATTGAACAACCGGGCATTGGTGAAAATATCCTGCCTGAGCGTTGGCTCCGGGTCATTCAGAACCTTGTTCAACCAGAACAGCGATTTGTTCATCTGTTCGGCACCGAAGTGAACGCACGCCAAGTTGAAGTAGAACTCCAGTTCATGTTCCTTGTGCAGCCGATTGGAAAAATCCTCCAACCCTTGAAGTATCGGCGTCAGCAGATCCAGGGCTTTGGTGTATTCGCCCTGTCGATCATATGAGCGCAACTCGCTCAAATAGCTCGCTTGGAAAGTCTGGACAGCGATATCGATACCGCCAAATCCTTCTTCCACATTGAGTTGACGCATCACCCGGATGTTGTCACGCGCCTCTTTGAACGCACCCAGTTCGATCTGGCTTTGAATGATGTATTGAAGTGATTTTATGTATCGCTTCGGCAAGTCGGCCTTCAGCTGTGGTTGCTCATCCAGGATCTGCCGAACACGAGCGAATTTCTCCAAGCTGACCTGCCAATCGCGCTTGGCCCACTGACAGAACCCCTGGGTATAGTAACAGATCGTTGCAGCGCGTTTGCTGAGCGCGGTGTTCTTGCCCTTGATCAGCGGGTGTTCGCTGATCTCCTCTACCATCGCATGCTCCTCCTCGGTACGCACATAGCCTCCACTGCGGAACACATAGTTGATCTTGCTGTACAGGATATGATAGGCTGCCAGGTTCCGCAATTTCTCGATCACCTCACGCTCCTCTTCGATCAACGCATCCAGATCCTTGGTGAACTCGCCGCTTTCGTAGGCCTCTTCCAACAGCTGCTTTTCCCAATTGAGCAACTCGAACCAGTAGTAGAACCGTTTGTTCTCCCGAGCGATGCGCTTGGCCCGGTGAAGTGTCTTGTTCGCTTCTTCGTAAAGCGCCTTGTCGTAGAGGATCTCGATATTCTTGATCTCGATCTTCAGCATTCCGCTCACCGTAGCTTCCGCATGGTAGGCCCGCAGCGCTTTCAGGATCAACTTGTACAGATGGTTCTTCTCACTGGGGAAGTGTTTCAAAAAGACCTCCTTCGCGAAATGCTTCTTCAAGGCATCCTCATCATATATGTCTTGCGCATCTACCGCCTCGAAGATCCGCAGGTAGTTCTTGGGGCCGCTTTGCAGGGCACTGTGCAATTTGAAAAAGCGCTTTTCCGACTTGGTGAGTGACTTGATGAGATCGTGGAGTTCGGTGCTGGCTTTCATTCGGTGCGAGATTCTGATAGGGAAACACTCAGGATACCAAGATGTTCTACCAAATATAGGATTCCTACTAAGCCACGTCCATCAAAGGTTATTGAGAAGGCCATGCAGTCTTACTTTCGTGCGACTCCTTTCCAATGACCCAACGATCGACCCTTGGCATAGCCTTCTGTGCCCTCTGTTTTTTCGGAACCAGCTTGCGATCCTGGGCGCAGGTCGGCAGCATCACGCGCAGCGACAGCATCGACATATTGCACACACGGGTTGATCTGGACCTGACCCAGATCAACAGCGATCTGCTGATCGGGCATGCCCTGGTCCGGTTCACCCCAAAGGTTTCTGGTATCGATCATTTGCCCATGGACCTCATGGTGCTTTTGATGGATTCCGTGACCTTCCAAGGCCAGAGCCTTGCGTATACCTACGCAGCTGATGTGGTGAACATCGCGTTGGGCCAGACATTCAACGTGGGTGACACACTTGAACTGACCGTCCATTATCACGGCGATCCCGCTACAGACCCAGGGGGGTTCGGCGGATTTTATACCGAAACCGCCATCCAATACGCCATCGGCATAGCGCTCTACGATCAACCACATTCATACGGCCGATCATGGTTCCCGTGCTTCGACAATTTCGTGGAACGTTGTTCGTTCGAGTTCATCGTTCACACAAGTCTTGGACGGAAGTCTTTCGCGAGCGGGACACTGATCTCGGAAACCAACCTGGGCGGGGGATCATTCGATACGCATTGGTTCATGGATGAACAGGTACCTTCCTACTTGGCCAGTGTATCCGCAGGAAACTACCAAGCCCTTCGCGATACTTTCCCTAGTATCTCCGGAGCGCTTATCCCGGTCACGCTTTGCGCACTTCCCGCTGATACCGCCGACATGCGCGCAACCTTCATACACCTGCGCGACATTTTCGATCGGCAAGAAGCTTTTTTCGGTCCGTACCTCTGGGATCGGGTAGGCTTTTCGCTCACAACCGTAGGGGCAATGGAGCATGCCACGAACATCAGCTTTCCTTCATCAACCGTGGATGGAACGGTGACCGACGAGCCGAGGATCTCCCATGAACTGGCCCACCATTGGTTCGGCAACCTGATGACATGCGAGCGCGCGGAAATGATGTACTTGAACGAGGGATTCGCCGAATTCTCCAGCTACTTGTACATCGATCAGGCGTATGGCAGGGCCGCCTACTTGAACACCGTGAGGCCCAACCACAAGGACATGCTGGTAACTGCCCACCTCCTGGACAATGGCTGGTACGCATTGGACAGTATTCCGCTGGATCAGGTCTATGGCGCGCACGCTTATTACAAAGGCGCGGATTTTATCCGGAGTTTGCGGGGTTATATGGGCGACAGCTTGTTCAGCCTCGGATTGAAAAGTGTTCTAGCGGATCGCGCGTTCAACTCGGTGAACAGTGCACAGCTGAGGGATGGTCTTACAAGTGCTACCGGAGTTGAACTCAACGACTTCTTTGACGATTGGATCTTCCAGCCGGGCTGGGCCGCCTTTGAGGTCGACTCAATGACCGTGGCTCCCAGCGGCGGCCTTTTCCCAACCACAGTGCATGTTCAGCAGAAGCTCCGGCATGCTGACCACTTCTACCACAACGTTCCTGTTACCCTCACCTTCGAGGATGCACAGGGCAACCGGTGGAGCGACCCCGAACCCGCGATGGTGGGTGGCGAATTCACCACTTTCAACAGCACTCCTCCGTTCTTTCCCGTATTCGCTTTCTTGAATGCGGATGAACAACTTGCTCTCGCGACTTCCGTGCAAGAGGATACACTCTTCAATATTCAAACGATCAGTTTTCCGCTAGCGGATGTAGCGTTTGTCGTGAGCACGATGCCAAGCCCGTCGCCTCTTCGTGTAGAGGAGTTCTGGACCGCTGCGGATGACAACACAGCAGAGCCTTTTGCATTCCAGGTATCGCCGGATCGCTGGTGGCGGATCACCGGCCAATTGGCTGTTGGCTCAAACGTAGGCCTGCGTATTACCATCGATGGTCGACCAACCAGTTCCTCACTCACAGATCCTGGGCTCGTGCAAAATTCAGGTAGTGTGGTTTTTGTGGAAGACAGCTTGGTCGTGCTATACCGTCCGAATCCCCATTTCCCATGGACCGTGGCCCCCGATACCGATATCAACTTCTTGGGATCGGACCACACCAACGGAAATGCACGGCTTACCGTGAACAGTATCGCTCTTGGCGACTATTGCGTGGCTTGGCGCAAGAGCGCGACGGGCTTGGGCGAATTGAACAACGCCTTGAAGGAGTGGCGTTTCTACCCGAATCCTGCTAGTGATCATGTTGTGGTCGAAGCCCCTCAGCGAGCGAAACGCCTTAACGCTTCGATCCGCCTGCACGATGCTCAAGGACGTTTGCTGATCGAGCAACCCGTTACCAGCAATCGTACGCAAATCGAATTGAAGGGCATAGCCGAACAAACCGTATTCGTTTCGGTGGCCATGTCTGGTGCGGGTTCCGTTTCGTTGGGTCCATTGGTGA
>JANNYL010000583.1:0-14465 GCA_031410075.1 Flavobacteriales bacterium | reverse complement strand
GCGTTATACCAAGCACGTGATCGCCAGCGATGGTGAAGTGGGCAGCGGCAACCAGTGCAGCGGAAGGATCGGCAAGGATGTCGTGATCGAAGTGCCTTTGGGTACCGTGGCCAAGGATGATGACACAGGCGAAATTCTGTTCGATATCACGGAGCATGATCAAGAGACCATACTGCTTCCGGGTGGGCGAGGTGGTTTGGGAAACCAGCACTTCCACAGTTCGACCTTTCAAACGCCACGGTTCGCGCAACCGGGTGAACCAGGCCAGCAAAAGTGGTTCAAGCTGGAACTGAAAGTACTTGCGGATGTGGGCCTTGTAGGCCTTCCGAACGCTGGCAAAAGCACGTTGCTCGCAAGTATCAGTGCGGCGAAACCCAAGATCGCCGACTATCCGTTCACCACCTTGGTGCCCAACATCGGCATCGTTCCTTATCGCGATGACAAGAGTTTCGTGATGGCCGACATCCCAGGGATAATCGAAGGTGCGAGCGAAGGAAAAGGTCTTGGGTTGCGATTTCTGCGGCACATTGAACGCAACAGTGTTCTGCTTTTCATGGTACCAGCCGATAGCCCAGATATCAAAAAGGAGTACAAGGTTCTGCTGAACGAATTGAAGCAATACAGCCCCGAACTCTTGCACAAAGACCGGTTGCTCGCGATCACCAAGTGCGACATGCTCGATGCCGAACTGACCAAAGCGATCAAGAAGGACCTGCCCAAAACAGTGGACTGTGTTATGATCAGTTCCGTCGCCAACCAAGGGCTTGATAAGTTGAAAGACGCGCTCTGGAAGAAATTGCACAGCTAATGCATTGGACCGATCGCATCCTGGACGCCGACCGGTCGGCATTCTTGGCGATCAATGGTGCACACAACCCTGCGCTGGATACCCTGATGTGGTATGTGAGCGAATCTGTTTTTTGGGTTCCGCTTTACCTGCTTTTCTTGGTGCTGATAAAAGTGCGTTGGGGCTGGCGCGGCTTGTGGTGGTCTCTCGCTGCAGTGACGGTTCTGGTGCTTTTCACGGATACGGGTTCAGTATTGCTTTTCAAGAATACAGTTCAACGGCTTCGTCCCAGCCACGCAGCCGATCTGAAGGGAATGGTGCATGCGCTCGCAGGACCCGATGGCCAGCCATATCTCGGTGGCGAATTTGGTTTTGTTTCCAGTCACGCTGCGAACCATTTCGGTATAGCGGTCTTCATGGCGGGCGTACTTCAGAGGCGTCCGGTTTGGGCCGTTCTTCTGTTGATGACATGGGCCTTGCTTATCGGCTACAGTCGCGTGTATCTGGGCGTTCATTACCCCGGTGATGTGATCATTGGTGGCTTGTATGGCGGGCTTTGTGGTTTGTGCGCCTTCCGTCTGTTCCTGTGGATGCATCAACGCAGCAGCGCAACATGAATCTCTGGTTGGCTGTTTTCCTGGGTGGCGGTGCCGGAAGCATCTTACGCTTCGGCATTTCGAACCTGTTCCTTCGGATGGAAGTGAAGGGTGCGTTCCCATGGGCTACACTTTCTGCCAATTTGTTGGCGACCGCATTTCTCGCGTGGCTCATCATGCGTTACGAAATACTCTTGCCGGGCAAGGAGCAATGGCGGGCGCTTTTAGCGATCGGCTTTTGCGGTGGCTTTAGTACGCTCAGTACGTTCAGTTTCGAGAATTACCAGCTGATCCGTGATGGTCTTTTTGCATACGCAGCACTGAATGTCTTGATCAGCGTTGCCTCCGGGATCCTTTTGTTCTACCTCTTTGCGCGCACCGTATGAGACGTTCGTTCTTCCTTCTGGCCATCATTCTTTTCGCGACGGGCTTCGCGCAGCAACCATCCTGGCAAGCACCGCCGAAGCTCGTTGTCGGTGTTGTGGTGGACCAGATGCGAACGGACTACATCTATCGCTATTGGAACAACTTCGGAGAAGGCGGTTTCAAACGGCTGATCGGTGAAGGTGCTTTCCTGCGAGATGCGCAATACACCTACATCCCTACGGTTACAGGCCCTGGTCATGCCAGTATTTACACTGGAAGTACTCCAAGCCTTCACGGTATTGTTGCCAATGAACGCTATGATCGTGCAAGTCGCACGATGGTGTATTGCGTGAAGGACACAACAGTGCGAGGTGTGGGTTCTGTCAATGCACAGAGTTCACCATCCCAATTGCTCGCTACCACCTTGGCCGATGAGATCGAGCGACGAACGGATCGGCAAGGCATCACTATCGGTGTGGCGCTGAAGGATCGTAGCAGCATTCTGCCAATAGGCCGCACAGGCGATGCTGCCTATTGGTTCAGTGCCGATGGTTCGTTCGTTTCAAGCACATGGTACATGAAGGAACTACCCAAGTGGGTGCAAGAGTTCAATGGGAGGAAACTCGCCGAGCGCTATTTGAACCAGACCTGGGAGCCCTTGCTCTCGATCGAAAAATACCATCAGGTTCTGCCCGATGAAAATCCGTACGAACAGCCATTTACAGCCGGAGGGAAGTCATGGTTCCCATACAACCTTGCGGAACTTTCAAAAGGCCCCATAGGACGAACGCTCATCGCTTCAACACCGTGGGGGAATACACTTACCACCGACATGGCGATCGCTGCGTTGAACGGAGAAGGGATGGGAATGGACAACATCACCGACCTGCTCGCCGTGAGTTACAGCAGCACCGACATTCTTGGCCATAAAATGGGGCCGCGTGCGCTGGAGATCGAGGATATGTACATCCGGCTGGATCAGGAACTCGCACGCTTACTGAGCGAGCTGGACGAGAAAGTGGGGGCAGGGAAGTACACCTTGTTCCTCACGGCGGATCATGGCGTGATCGATGTGCCACAGTATTTGAAGGACTTGAAAGGGAGTGCGGGGTATGTGGATATTCCAGCAATGAGGAGCCGCCTGAACGCAGGGATCGGTTTTCCGGAATCAGGCGATAGCATTGAGTATATCGGTGATGGAAATGTGTTCGTCCACACCGAAAAGACTATCGGCGAGGATCTCCAGTTTCTTTCATTGCCAATGACGATCAAACGTGGATTGTTGAAGGAACTGGCGATCGCCGATGTGTGTACCGGTTCGAACTGGGCGACCACTATGGGCAATGAGAACGGACAATCCCTGCTGTTGCGCAACGGTGAAATGCCCCAACGCTGCGGCGACATTCTCTATACACTGAAGCCCGGTTACTTTGAAGCCGAAGGCGTGTATGTCGGCAAAGGCACTACGCATGGCTCCGGTTGGAACTATGATACACATGTCCCGGTGATCTTCTTTGGACAAGGCATTTCTCATGGCGAAGTGCTGAGACGAACTGCGGTGGCCGACATCGTGCCCACGATCACCATGCTTGTTGGGTGTGCATTACCGGATGCTGCTGTGGGGGAGGCCATACCAGAGGTGATCGCGCATTGATCTCTTTCCACCTTCACCTGTTCACACTAAGCACATGTTCGAAGTTGAATGTGCATGACTGTGCCGATAGCTTTCGGCGCAATGGAACCTAACGCACATCCGACAAGTGCTCCCTATGAGTTGTGGGAGCAGGATGGCGTGTTGCATTTGATCCTCGGGAATGCCGTTCCGATCGATGCTTGGATGATGAAGGATATCCTGCGCGCTGTGCATTTTCTGGATCCCGTTGGCGGCGAACCGATCATGGTGGAGCAGCAGGAATTGGTGCGTATGTCCGCCGAAGCCAAGGCCTTTCTTGCTCGCGTGTGCCGCAGTGATGTGCGCCCTGTCGCGTTCATGGCCTATGACCTTCCGGACAGGATCCAAGGTGATTTCTTCGCTCGTTTCCACAAGCCGAGCTTTCCGTTCAGGGTCTTCGGTGCTCGCGAACATGCCCGCGAATGGTTCGATCGGTATGCGACTGGTCTCCGCGTTGTGCGCTGAGCTGTTCATAAGAAAGCGACATGCGCGCTATTTCCCACTGGCGTCGCGTGGGTGCAAGGTTCTAAGTTCGCTTCGTGAAATCTCTGGTCTTTTCGATACTCCTGCTCTTCGCTTCGGATTGCCTCGCACAGAAGCAATTGGAGCTTCGTGCTGAGGGTGACCTGACCACCGTAATGGTGCGAGGATACGAGAGTGCGGATGCTCTTCAGCCTGCATTACAGGCGTTCTGGCGTTTTCCCGCGGATACCCCGATCACGTTCTCGTATCAGCGTCTCACGGCTCCCGTGGGCGATCGATCACTGATGTTGCGGCAATTGTTGCTTTCGGGCATCGAGCAATACCTGGATCAGCGGGTCCACTTTGAAAAGCGAGGTGTAAAAACGGATTTCAGCGACGAAAGGATGTTGACCGATCTGAACGCGATGGTCGCAACAGCTGCGCGCGAATTCGAAGTGAGCGAGGGCTTCAGTGGGTTCACGGAACCTACCATGGAACAGTTGGAACGAGTAACGCATATTGACTGGAGCCAGGCCACGTTCACAACAAACGATGAGCAGGACAAGTACCTGGCGATCTACTTCTACGTGCGAACGCAGCGGCAGGAGTTGCAACGGCAGATCCGCGCAGACCTCCTTCCTTTGGCAGGGGTGGAGGTCTTGCAGCCATTGTCCGCTGAAAACGCATTCACGACCGGACGTAATGTGAGTGTGCCTACCGTCTGCAGAACAGTGTACGATGACCAGAATTTTCTGTGCGCATTGGACCTTGGCGTTAGCGATACCCTTCTGGGTATGGTTGATAGCCAGCTTACCGATGACCTGATGCTGAAGATCGCGCAGAAGGCCAAGCAGGCGATCAATGAGGATCCGTTGCCGGCGGAATTGGTGCAACACAAAGTGCGAAAACGTGATCGCTGGTTGAAAGCGGAATTGGATCAGATCAACATACGTATCGACGAACTGGACCAGCGCAAAGAGTTGTGGAGATTACGCGACAGGATGGACGATATCGAAGGCCGGATCGACGATATCGGTATGGAGGTGCGGGATCTGAAGGAAGGGACGGCGACGACAAGTGATAATCCCATCGCCAATTTGAGCGATCTGGTGGGGCGGAACGTTACTGTTCGATTCCCTCGTAATAGCTGCGAATTGGATGGGGACTACCGGTTGGTGTTGAACGAAGTGTTCGAGCAGCTCGCCCGATCGGTGGAGGATCGTGTACTGATCACAGGCTACACGGATCGCAGTGGTGACCCTGCCCTGAACCTCGCGTTGAGCGAACAACGGGCAAAAGCCGTGCGTGCCTATCTGCTCTCGCGGGGAATTCCTGCTGACCGACTTTTGGTGAACTACTACGGCGATAGTCGCAGTTCTGGTCGTGATCCGAACGAGCGTAGAGTGGAGGTGGAGTGGTTGCGCTGATCCGGGAATGGTCACCTTGACCGCATCGTGACCGGGTTAAACAACATCAGATCTTTCGCATGCTGCCATCTCCTTGCATCCGGAAAGTGATGGAGACATTGGTGCCGTTTTCCGTCGAGATCTCCATATGCCCGTCGATCTGATCAGCTAACGCTTCCACGAGTTCGAGGCCAAGTTCAGCTTCCGCTTTTTCGGGATCACGGAGCAGGCCCTTGCCGTTGTCCTTAACGTTCAGGCGGTACACGTCTTGTTCCTCTTTGCGCACGCTGATCTCGATGTGTCCACCGGTCACGTATGGGAACGCATGTTTGTAGCAATTCGTCAGCAGTTCGCAAAGGATAATACCCACTTGGATACTTGTATCCGCATTCAACTTCAGCCCGGCAGTATCCACGCTATGGCTCACACTGCGGCTCTCAGGCTCGAACATCGCCTTCATCGCATTCGCTACTTGCGTAATGAAGATCGACAGATCGATGTTCCGTAGGTCGGTTTGCGCATAAAGCTTGTGATGTACCAGCGCCATGCTGTCTATACGCCGCTTTCCGCGCATGTATTCGTTCTTCGCCTGTGTGTCGGTGATGCGGTCAGCTTGCAGGTTCAGGATGCTGCTCACGACCTGCAGGTTGTTCTTCACGCGGTGGTGCACTTCACGGTCAAGGATCTCACGTTCGCTGGTGACTCTGGCAAGTTTTCGCTCCTGGGTCAGGCTTTTTCTCTCCTGCCGCAAAGCGATCCTATCTGTGCGCTGGCTCCGCATCAGCACCCAGGTCATCAGCACACCCAGGATCAATAGAAGACAGGCAGCCACCATAAGTGCCATTCGCTGGTCAGCGGTCCATTTCTTCAGTTTGTCCAATGGCAATACAGCACCTGTGTATATCTGCATTCCAGCTGCAGTGAACGCCGTGATGCGGGCCAGGTATTCCGAATCCGAAACTTCGAAACCGAATGGAACGCTTTGCTTATCGGTACTCCAGTTGGTTATGGCTTTGGCTATCACCAATGCGGATGTTCCTGTGTCCGCACGTAGCCAAGGCAATTCCAGCTGACTCATGTACAGTTCTGTATGCACCGAGATCGGCTGACCTAGTGCTTTTATCAAGCGTTCAGGTGCCAGCGTGAATCTGACAACCCGGTACGGCATGGTTGGCCGATCTGCTCTCACCAATAGGGCGACGTGCAAGGCTTCGGTACTGTCGCTGTTGGTTGTGATCGACCATACGGGATCGGATCCACGATCACCAAGGGCCTGACCGAACCATAGGCTCTTGCGCGGATCGCTCTGCAATTCGCCGATACGTGGAATGCCCCCTCCGATGGGGTCGTTCAATGACCATTCCGTCAACAACGGTAGTTCGTCGGCTTTCGTTGTGGTCGAAAACCGCCAATGACCATCGAGTCGAGCCAATTCGTGCTCGCTACCGTTCTCCGTTGCAACCGCGATGGATGAAATTGCCCATTCGATCTCCATGATCGGTTGCCATCTTTCTTTCAACGCGCTTTCCGTCAGGCTATCATGCACCGCTATATACGCAGCTTCTTTGCGGAGATCCTGTTCCATGGTGTGAAGGGCTAACGACAATCGGGCATGTTGCCCTTCCATAACACGTTCCAGGGCCACACCGCCCAATTCGAGTGTCCTTTGTCGATCAGTCAACAATCCGAACACGACAAGCCCAGCGAACAATAGCCAAGTGACGGCAATGGCCACTACGATGGCGATGTTCGTGAGCTGCTTCCGGGTCATTTCGCGATACGCAGTAAAGCGAGCTTGATCTGTTCGATCGAGCCATCACCCACATCCAAATGCAGCACCATACGGATCTGGCTCGGGCCAATGGCCATGGCTAGTATGCCAAGTTCCTTCAGCTTCGCACAGAAGGAAGCAGCATCCTGGTCCTGCTGGAGCGAGAAGATGATGATATTCGTTTCCACCGGCATCAGGTCCTTGACGCCCGGCAGTTCGAGCAGAACCGCTTCCAATCGCTGTGCACGAGCGTGGTCGTCCTTCAACCGTTCCACGTGATGGTCCAAGGCATACAACCCAGCTGCCGCCAAAATGCCTGCCTGCCTCATTCCGCCACCGAGTCGCTTGCGCACACGGCGAGCCTGCGCCATCATTTTGTTGCTTCCAACGAGCACTGACCCCGCCGGTGCGCCTAGTCCCTTGCTCAGGCAGACAGAGATCGTGTCGAATCGCTTGCCCCATTCGAGCGGGCTCTCACCACTCTCAGCCATGGCGTTGAAGATCCTTGCGCCGTCCATGTGGATACCCAAGCCGTGCTTGCGACATACCGTGTTGATGCGATCGACCTCGGCGATGTTCCAAATGGCGCCACCGCCACGGTTGCAGGTGTTCTCGATGTTCACCAGACTTGTGTTCGCGAGCCATTGCGCGTTTCTATCGTTGATGGCCGCTTCCACTTGATCCGCGGTGAACCGCCCGCGGTCGCTGGCTAGAAGTTTTACGCTGCAACCGCTCGTGGCCATGACACCGCCACCCTCATACCGATAGATGTGCGCGCCTTCATCACAGATCACTTCATCACCGGGTCGCGTATGGATGTTGACCGCGATCTGATTGGTCATGGTGCCGCTGGGGCAGAACAAGCCTGCCTCGTGACCGAACAAACTGGCCAGTCGTTTTTCCAACACGATGACTGTGGGGTCTTCCCCGAACACATCATCGCCTACTTCGGCGCTGGCCATGGCTTCTCGCATGGCAGCAGAGGGTTTGGTAACGGTATCGCTGCGCAGGTCGATCATGGAGCGGCAAGTTAGCCACCTCCGACCTCTCCAACTAGCTGTTCAGCCAAGGTGCCGATGTAGCTCGATCAATAATGGCAATTCTTTGGAGCTGACCCCGTGGAAGGCATTCGCAACGGCATCGGCACAGATGTAGATCAACTCACGACGTTCCGTCGAAAGGTCGTTGTGGTGTCTGGCCATATAGGCGATGAACGAGTCAAAGGTTTCCTCACTGGTCGCATCCCGCTCGTTCAGCACATCGAATTCGAATTCCGTGATGTATGCTTGATCCGTTCCGAAATGATCCGTACCCGACTCCAACGGGACCAAGAGGTCTTTCACACACCATTTCAAGGTCTCCATTTCCTTCGTTCGCACGGTACCATCCGCTGCTGCGATCGCATACAATAGTCGTCCAAGTTCCTTGTAGAAAAGCGTTGCATCCATGGCCGTGAAGATGAAGTTGTAGCGAATACTACAAACTGACGAAGGTCATTTTCGGCGGGCCACCAGAACACCGTCGCGCAGCGGCACCATTACCTTTTCGACACGCGGATCGCTTCGGACCTTGCGTGAATATTCGCTCAGTGCGCGTGTGGCGTCATCCTGCTCGTCCATTGGCAGTAGGATCTTTCCGCTCCAAAGAACATTGTCCGCTATGATCAGGCCGCCGGGACGAACGCGATCGATCACCGCATCGAAGTAGTTCGGGTAGTTCTGCTTGTCCGCATCGATGAACACAAGATCGAACGGTCCTGGTAGCGTAGGAATGATCTGTAGTGCGGGTTGGTGGTGCATGGTGATGCGATCAAGCATGCCCGCTTTTTCGATGTAGCGATGTACCATCTCCGGCAGGTAGGGGTCAATGTCGATGGTATGCAACATTCCTCCTTCAGCAAGGCCTTCTGCCAGGCAGAGAGCGCTATAACCGGTGTAGGTGCCGATCTCTACAATGGTCTTCGGTTGCACAAGGTGGCTCAACATGGACAGGAATCGTCCTTGCAGATGCCCGCTGAGCATCATTGGCATCTGCACCTTCTCGAAGGTCTCCACGGTGAGCTCCTTCAGGTACCATGCCTCTTCACCACTGTTCTTTTCGCAATACGAGTCGAGAGCAGGATCGATGAAGTTCATGCGGCCAAAATAGGCGCACCGTCACTGCTTGATCCAGCGGGTGCGGTAGGTGCGGCCTTCTTCGCTCGTCGCATGCACCAGATAGAGCCCGCTTTTCCAGTTGCTCGTGTCGATCTCTGGTCGCCCGATGAAGCGTTCCATCAGCACACGCCTTCCTTGTGCATCGGTGATCAGAATGTCCACCGGTCCCACGTGAGGCATTTCGATCACGACTCTTGATGTTCCCGGGTTAGGATGAACGTATACCGCTGATAGACCGAACTCTTCGATGTTGAATGCGACGACCGTCATATACATCTCGCGATGCCTGATGAAGGAGGAATCGAGCCCGGTACCGTAGACTGATGCGTTCCAGCCAGCCCAGACGGATGCGTAGGTCCCAGCACCGCCGCGCAACCCGTTGGGAATGACGGGTCCGAGATCCGTCCAGCCGTCGGGCTCACTGAACATGTAGGCGTTCGAGTGGAAAGTGGTGTCGTTCGAGGCCCCGCCGATAATTCCGGGGAGCCAGTTGGTCACGATGGCATCCGCACCATAGCGGGCTTCGGGCAAGGACTGCGCAGCGCTCCACTCGTCGTTGTTCGCGTCGTATCTCCACACATCGCTCAGGGCATGGTATGCACTGTCCGCACCACCGGCGACATAGCCGTATGGCCACGAGTTGATACAAGAGGCTCGATGACGCCCTATACCCGGGATGTCCGCGACTTGCAGCCAATCATCGGCCAGAGGGTCATAACGCCAACATTCGTTCGTTGTATGGCCGCCAGCCACAAGGCCGGTGACGACATATGCTTTGCTATTGAGTGTGAACGATGCTGCCGCATAGCGACCTGCTGCTGGCAGGGAGGCCTTCTGGGTCCAGCTATTGGTGGATTCGGAGAAGCTCCACAGTTCGTTCAGCGCACCGTTCGCGTCGAGTCCTCCGAATAGATAACCCTCTGTGCCGAAGTCGAAGTTGAAGGCGGTGCAATACTGCCTGGGTGAAGCTGGCAGTTGTGGCACGGAATACCATTGCGGGTCGTCGCCGATATCGAGCATCCACCAATCATTGGTGAGGCTCCAGCCGACTTGCATTCCGGTTCCGAAGTAGGCATGCGGGCCGATGGAGAACGCCGCCGCATCATCCCTGGCTGTTCCTGGAAAGTCAGGTATTTGATTCCATGTCTGGGCGTACGCGCAATGCCCACATGCAAAAAGCAAGAGATGAATGGAACGCATAGATCGAAGATAAGACACGCTAGCCCCGATCGACGCTGCCCCCTCAAACAGCTCAGAACGGATTCTTCCCGCCCCCGATCAACTTCGCAGCGACCAACCTCCGCGCCTTCACACTGTTGAACGGCGCGTTCTTCGTGAAGCGTTTCGCACCCATCAGCATCGCCAGGTGCTGATCGCGATCTGCTCTCTCAAATTGGCAGCGTTTTACATGTCCGCGAGCTTAATCATGTGCAGCAGAGTGCTCTCCGCGAGGTCGGTGTCGATCAACGCATCACCAATGCATCAAGTGCGTCCTTGGTCGTGGGCTGCGGAGTGCGGGCGCCCGTCAATACCGCTTTTGCTGTCCCAGAGATCTGGCGGGCAGGGTTCTTGATCACCAGCAGTTCATTGTCCGGGCCAACGAAGACCACGCTGGTCATTTCGCGGCTCAGGCGCATCTGGTCCTGCTTCCCGGTCCCATTGCCCCAGTAAGTGATCACGGCGTTGCTCTTCTCCAGTACACCATAGGCCGTGTGCCACGGGAAGGCTCGCTTATCCTCATCCACCACGGCCACCGTGCTTGCCATCACCGCTTCCTGCTGCAGGATGTGATCGCAATTGTAGATGCCGAATCCGCTCATCTGGAAGGAGGCCGTTATCACCACAGCGCCCTTGTTTTCGCCGAGGATCCGCGCCCAGTATTCGTTGCATTTCGCCAGTGCATATACGTTCCAATCGGGTAGTGACATCGCACGTTCCTCGGCGGTCATCAGTGGTCGCACATCGGCATAGACCTTCTGCTTCAAACGGTCGAGCCTGCGCTTGTCCGCAGCAACTTGCGTAGCGTTGTGCTGGTTGAAGCGCCGCTGCTTCGCTTCCAGCCGATGGTGGAAGACGTCCATTGTGCGCGCCCAGTTCTTCGCATCTACCGTTGTGTGCCCGTAGCTGCGAAGGTCCACTGGCACCTCCGTCCATTTGCCTTGGCTCTTCAGGCGGATGACGCCGCGCTCCTCTCCGGCCCTGGCCTCGAGGATGATGTCCTGGAAGCAGCGATGCCGCGCCATGCTGTCGACGAAGGCGCGGCGTGTGAGTTCACCGGCGTACACCCACACTTTCTCTTCACCGAGCACCGCCCATTCGGGATGCAGCCAGCTGCGGTCCACCATGATATGGAAGCCGATGCGATCGCGACCTGCGGCACCGCGATGATCCAAGCGCAAACTGATGTTCGGTATCTGGTCCGTGTGATCCACGGAGAACACGCGGCCTTTGCGTTGGCTTTTCTCATCCGGCATCGGCATGCAGGTGGCAGTAAGGCAATAGCCCGGTGCTGCCTGCCGCTCCTCGAAGTCGAGAGTGTCCACCTTGGGACGGATCAGCCCCATGGCCGCCTGGTAAGCCATCCACGATGTTTGCGGACCACCATCGAACACCGGAACGATGCTTTCCATCAATGTGGCCGTCATCACAGGTCCTTCCTCGCGCCACTGACCTGTGGCCCCATCCAGCATGTAGTTGTTGTAACCCTCCAGCGCCACGTTCGTCATCGGCCGCTCGATGGTGATGCGTTCACCTGCGCGGAGGTGCACGGGCGCCTTGTTCTGCGCAGCGAGCACCTCATACATGCCAGCCGTTTCCATATGGCCCGCTTCGTCTCCGTGCCCTACGTACATGGGTATGCCGCTGGCGATCGCTTCAGCAGGGGTGAAGAAACCGCGACAACTGATCTGCACGTCGCCAGTTACGGGCCGGCCTTCAGCGTCCACGATCGCTCCAGCAGGAATGTGGATGGACCAGCCTTCCGCTGTGAGCAGATCGATGACTCCACTTGCATTCACCGTGAACACCTGCGGCCGTTTGTCCACCGCGGGCATCAAGGGCTTGATGCCCGCGAAGGTCAGAGGCTGGGCAGGTGACCCCGCGAATGCATCAGGCGGTTCGAAGACGACCGCCACATCCACACGCCGGTTCTTCGCGCGGCCCGGTTCTGCGGAATTGTCCGCCACAGGCTTCGCTTCACCCTGCCATGTGATCTCCGCATCGGCCAAGGCCGGACACACGTCGCGCATGGCCGCTCGCACCGCATCTGCGCGGCGGTGGGAGAGGGCGATATTGTATGCCGCATCGCCCACGTCATCGGTATGGCCGCTGAGCGTGATGCTCCACGGATCGCTGTTACCGACCTTCCCGCATAGATCCACAAGTGTCTGTCGCGCTTCATCATTCAGCTCCGCGGAAGCACTCGCGAAGTGAATGCTGACGGTCTTGTTGTTACCGGTGTTCCCGGTGTTCACCGATCGCTCGGTGATGTTCTGTGCGCATATCGCTGCTGCCAGCAGCGCGGCGCTCATGAATGTGGTCAGGGTTCGCATGGTCCAGTGTTTTGGGTCGCGCTCATACAACTTGTGGCGGGTGCCGATCCGTATGTCGCACAACCTGAATGCGAGGAACGGCAAAAGGTGACCGGCCTATGGTAAGGACGATCAACTGACCGAAAGGATGCTTGATCAATGCACCACCACGAATCGCTGGGAGGAGCTACCCGCGGCGCTTCGCATGGTGGCTATGTATACGCCAGCACGCATCGCCGTCGTGGAGATCACAGTAGATCCACCGGACATAGGCGAGCGGATCACCGTACGTCCGGCCGGATGGCAGGCGCTGTATTCAACGGAATGCTGATACGGATCTCCTCATCAGCTACGGACGGCAAAAGCTCAGTAGCAGTGCTTCCCCTCCGCGATCATCTTCTTCGCGATCACCTTCCGCAGCTCGGCTGTGTTCAGGTTCGTGTTCTTGCTGAAACGCTTCGCTCCCATCAACATCGCCTGGCGCTCGTCGCCCTCGGCGAAGTTGTTCACGGCCTCTTTGGCGTACTTGTGGATTCGGTCGGCCGCGTCGTGGATGTACAACTGGCACATGGCGATCTGCTCGGCAACGTTTGCTGGGCCCTTCATCTCGGCGAGCTTCAGCGTCCGCAGCAGGGTGCTCTCTGCGAGGTAGGTATCGATGATCATGTCCGCGATATGCATCAGCGTTTCCTGATGTTTGGCGAGTTCCAGGCCCAGTTTCTGCGCTGCGCCACCGGCCACCATCAGCACGGCCTTTTTGAAGTTCGCCACCATACGCTTCTCGTCGCCTAGCAGTGAATCATCCGGTTCTGGCATTTCAGGAATGCCCATCAACTCCGCGGCTACGACCTGCGCGGGACCCATCAGGTCCAGCTGACCTTTCATTGCGCGCTTCAGCAGCATGTCCACCGTGAGCATGCGGTTGATCTCGTTCGTGCCTTCGAAGATGCGGTTGATGCGGCTGTCGCGGTACGCGCGCTCTACGGGACTTTCGGCGCTGTAGCCCATGCCGCCATAGATCTGCACGCCCTCATCGCACACGTAGTCCAGGCATTCGCTGCCGGCCACCTTCAGGATCGCGGCCTCTGCGGCGTATTGCTCCACGCCTTTCAACAAGGCCTTCGCGTGATCCGCGCCGGCCGCTTCCAGGGCTTCGATCGCCTGCTCCATGTCGTAGCTGCAACGGTAGGTCGCGCTCTCCACCACGTAGCAATAGGTCGCTTGGTCGGCCAGCTTCTGGCGGATCGCGCCGAACGCGCTGATCGGCTTGCCGAACTGGTGGCGCTCATTGGCATACTTCACGCTCTGGTCCACCACGGCCTTCGCGCCGCCCAACGCTGCACCAGCCAGCTTGATGCGACCGATGTTCAGGATGTTCACCGCGATCTTGAAACCGTTCTGTCGCTCGCTCAACAGGTTCTCCACCGGAACCTTGCAATCGTTGAAGAACACCTGCCGCGTGCTGCTGCCCTTGATGCCCATCTTCTTCTCCTCGGGATTTAGCGTGATACCGCCGAAGTCCTTCTCCACGATAAAGGCGCTCAGGTTCTCGTCCTCTACGCCGGTCGCTGGATCCACGATCTTGGCGAACACGGTGAAGATGTCCGCGAAGCCGCCGTTCGTGATCCACATCTTCTGGCCGTTGATCAAGTAGTGCTTGCCATCGGGCGTCAGCACTGCTTTCGTCTTGCCGCTGTTCGCATCGCTGCCTGCGCCCGG
>JANNYL010000582.1:0-6248 GCA_031410075.1 Flavobacteriales bacterium | reverse complement strand
GTAGGTGTACCCAGGTGTGCCGCCAGTTACACTGATCGAGACACTGCCGTTGGTCGAACCTGCGCACGTTGGATCAACGCCCTGAACACTGAGGATGGACAGCGCAGTTGGCTCCGTGATCAAAACGGTCATGGTAGTGTCGCAGCCCAACGCGTCTGTTACAGAAACGCTGTGACTACCGGCCGATAGGGAAGTTGCGGTTGCAGTCGTCTGTCCCGAGGGAGTCCATAGATACGTGAGGGATTGAAGGCTCGGAACGAATGTGGCGGTACCCGTATTTCCGCCAGCGCATAGTGCGGATGTTCCACTGATCGCCGCGTTCAAAAAACTGTTCGACAAGGTCACGTGAACGGTGTCTTGATCAGCTGGGCAACCTGTATTTCCAGTGGAAGTAAGGATAATATCCACTCCACCGCTGGCGATCTCTGCAGCGTTCGGCGTGTAGTCAAGGTTCAACCCAAAACCGAAATATGTTCCGGCGCCACCACTCCAGACACCACCGGTCGCGTTGACAACGGCGCCTTGCAGGCTGATAGGATAGTCGTTCAGGCAGATGGTCTGGTCAGGACCAGCTTGCACGCTATTTGGCTGGGCCGCAGCTGCCACGGTAGCGCTTGCGATCGCCGGTGTGCAGCCGTTCGCGTCTGTTACGCTTACCGAATAGCTCCCTGCGCCTACAGTGATAGTTGCAGTCGTATCACCATTGTTCCAGCTGAAATGATAAGGGGCAGTGCCACCGCTCACGTTCGCCGTCAACGTGCCGTTATTGCTGCCAGCACAGCTTTCGGTTGTTGACTGAAGACCAGTGATCAGAATGGGGGAGGGTTCGGTGAGTGAAACATTCAATGTGGTGGGGCAACCCAACGTATCCGTGGCGGTCACGCTGTAGTTTCCGGCGTATAGCCCTGTTGCTGTTGAGGTGGTTTGCACGGGCACCGTAGACCAGGCGTAGGTGATGTTGGGCGCACTTGGGGTGAAGGATGCGGTGCCATCCGCCGCGCCGTTGCAATTGGCGTTGGTCGCGGTGATCGCGGCATTGACGAAGGTGCTCGAGATGGCAACGTGCAGGGTATCCTGGTCATCCGGACAGGTGCCGTTCGCGTTGGCCGTGAAGACCAGATCCGCTCCGCCCGCAGCGATCTCTGCAGGGCTGGGCCAGTAGGAAACGCTGGCTCCGGATCCGGCAATGGTTCCTGTTGTGCCGGTCCATGCCACGCTCGCAGCGTTGGTGCTGGATCCGTTCAGGGAAATAGGCCAAGTGCCGTAACAAGCGACCTGATCCGGACCTGCGTTCGAAACTGGTGGTTGCGTGGTGGCGATCACAGCATTTTCAGGGGTTGCAACGCAGCCATTTCCGTCTGTTACTTGAACCGGGTAAGTGCCAGCGCCTGCGGTGATCGAAGCCGTGGTAGCGCCCGAAGTAGCCCAATTGTACAGGTATGGACCTGTGCCCGAAATGATGTTCACCGTTCCTGTGCCATCGTTCATTCCAGCGCAACTTTCATTCGTGCTGGTAACGTCGATGAAGAGCCCCTCGATCACCGTGATCGAATACACATATGTCTGGAATGCTACAACTGGACACGCACCATCATTCACGTTCACGATGAAGGGATAGAATCCCGCTGTACCGGCACCTGCGTTCCAACAAACGTGACAGGTGATCGGGTTGATACCCGTGTAACTGAACGTAGCACCCGGTAGGTTGTTGGCGATGTTCGTTGTTGCTTCCAGAACGTTGTTCGCGTTCGGGTCGGTGATCACCATGTCGAAACAGAAATCACCGCTTTCACATACTTGCACAGCATAGGGTGCGGTCTGCACTGCTCCGCCTGTCATGCCCGATACCGTACCCGTGGTCGGATCGGGCGGTATGTTGCTGCATGGATAGGCTACGAATTGCATGTCTCGCATGATGGTGCCGATCAAATTGCCGGCATTGTCATACTCGTTCACCTGAACGACCACCACCCAGTTCCCAGCGAGGTTCAGCGTGAATTGTACCAAGCCGGTCGCGGGATCCAGTGTAAGTCCGGTTATGGGTGCAGTGCCTGTGAACGGTGGCGTGTAGGCAATGGGGTTCGCGCCACCAACGCGAGCTCCGATCAATTGATAGCTGAGTGAATCACCTTCCGGGTCGAATGCACCGTAGCTATAGCTGATCGGATAACCAAGACAGATATAGGGGATGGCGGTGTTGGTGAACTGAGGTGAATCATTGAGCGGGCCAGCCGAATTGTTGAGTACTCCTTCTATGTACATCTCCAATGTTCCTGGTGCCTGCAGGTTCACGATCGCATTGTTCCTGTAGATCTCCGTCCAACTGATCGTCCAACTATCGCAAGGAGCGAGGGTGATGGTGCCGGTATAGACGTACTTCTGAATACCCGGTAAAGTGCCGCCATTGCATGTACTGTTGGGCAGCTGCAGGTCGCAGAGTTGCGAAAGTTCCACGCCGCCGGGGGTGGAAACGTTGAGGGTGTGTTGACCGCATGGGCTGCTTATATCGAGATCGTAATCATTGTCCAGTTGGATCCCTGCGCAATCGCGATAGATGGTTAGGGTGATCCGGTACTGGTTCCCACCGAGGTTTTCCCAATAGATCTCACCACCGCTCATGTGCGTGGCTTGTGCGGTGGTGCAGGCCAGCAGGGAGATCAGTACGGTTGAGTAGAGGGTTCGCTTCATCGGGCCGGTGCCACCTCCCACTAGGGGATATGCACGCGGTGATACCCAAAGAGGGCCTCCAGGGTTCTGCTTCTTCGACGAGTAGGGTCAGGTACTCGATGAGCACTGTGATCGCTCAGACATGCGAAAGGGTGCGGATCAAAGGTCCACCTTCGGCACTAGCCGCTTAGGTAAGCAGCGCATCCACACCGGCTTGTGCGACTTGTCCGTCGTCCACCGCGCGCATACCCGAAACGCCGATCGCCCCGATGACTTCATCGTTCTTCACAAGAAGAAGCCCACCTTCCACGGCCATAGCGCCCGGTAACGACAATGCTCGGAGACCAACGCCACCGCTCGCCAACATGTCCTCGAACACCTTGGTGGAACGCCGGTACTTCACCGCACTTTCGGCCTTCTTGATGGCGATCTCCATACTCGCGAGTTGCGTCTGATCGAGTCGTTGGAAAAGCACGAGATAACCGGTGCTGTCAACGATAGCGATGGCCATGGGCCATTGGTTCTTGATCGCTTCACGCTCGGCGGCTGCAACTATGGTGCGTGCGAGCTCAAGCGAAATTGGTGGGCCATATGGCATCGGCAGAGGCGGGTTGCTTGTCATGGAGCTCAATATAGGAAGTGAACGAACCGCATTTGATCAATTACGCCGGGTTGCGTACTGAACGCTCAATGGCGCTGTCTCTGTTGTGAGGAAAACATTGGTTCAACCTGCATCGGTTTTCGGTCGATGGGCTATTCAGCCAGCCAGCTTTGAATTGTCCATTTCTTGCTCATCTCTTTGTATGACTTTCATTTAACGGATCCGATCACCACCTACATTCGGATCCATGCGCTGGATCTGGATCATTCCGCTCGTATTGCCGATGATCTCGGTTGGACAACCAGGGCCATATTGGGCGTATGGTTACGGGAGCATCGGAGACGATCGCTTCACAGCTATCGCCAAAGGGCCAGATGCGAGCGTTTATGCGTGCGGCACTTTCAGCGGAAGCATGGCATCACCTGCGGGAACAGTGAATTCGCAAGGCATCACGGATGTGTTCGTAGTGAAAATGGACACACTGGGCCTGGTGGAATGGATACGTACGGGTGGTGGTCCAGGCCCCGATCGGTGTACGGATCTGGCTGTTGATGCAACTGGTAATGTCGCGATCACTGGGCAGTTCAGCGCGTTCATCACGATCGAAGGAACACCGCTCAGCAGCAACGGACCATCGTTGGATGTGTTCATTGCACGATTCAATGCGGATGGCGATCTCCTCTGGGCGCGTTCCGCGGGCAGTGCACAGAATACCGATATCGGTGAGCAGGTATCGGTTACCGATCAGGGCGAGGTATATGTCGCGGGCCAGTTCCGTGGCACGGCACTATTCGGAGCGTTCCCGGTACAAAGCACATTCGACCCGCAATTGCAGACCCCGGGCGATGATGTGTTCGTTGCGAAATATTCCGCATCCGGCAATGTGCTTTGGGTGAGGACCGGGCAGGCACCGAACGCGGACAAAGCATTGGGTCTTGCGGTGAACAATGCAGGCGATTGCTGGCTTGCTGGGCAGTACAGTCAAGACATCACATTCGATCTGCCGCACACGAACTCGTTGAACAATGCTGGTTTTCTGGTGAAATTCGATGCGAGTGGTGCGGAGCAATGGTTCCGTCGTATCGGGGGCGGTGGAAGTATCCTGGTGGGTGATCTGTGCTTCGCTGGCAACACGCTGTGGATGACGGGATCGCAAAGCGGCAATAACCTGGTCTTCGGGTCTACGGTGGTTCCTATCGCTTCAGCCTATCCGTACAGTGCATTTGTCTTGGCGTTTTCGCAGGAAGGTGATCTGTTGAAGCAGCGGTCGCTCGGCAGCGAGCAGGTTATCGAAGGGAAGGCCATGGATGTTCGTGCGGGCGAAGTGCTTGTTGCCGGTACTTTCTTTTGTCAGGCATCGGAGCTTTCTGTGCTGAACGGGGGCGATGGGCTCTTCCTTTCTTGGGGTGAAGGCAACGGTTGGGTTTGTGTGTTGGATGAAGCAAGCCTTCAACCGGGCTATGCACAAATGCTCGCCGACCGCACATCCATGGATCTGCGTGGTGCTGTTTTCGGCGAGGGCAACCTGTTGTATGCAGTAGGCGAGTACGACGGCGAACTGATCATTCCGACACAGGAGGGCAAACTGCGCGCATTGCCTGGCGATTCGCTTTTTGCGATCAGTTCTGGAGGCAACCCGGCTGTGTGCGGCGATACCACGTATTACGACGGTGCGAAGATCCACACGCGCGGAGTGCTTGATGGCTTCGTCATGAAAGGCTTTCCCAAAGGGCGCAAACCGCTCGATATTTTTCGACGGGACAATTGTGAGTTTTCGTTCGCTGCCGAGTTTTCGATCCAGACGGCTGTGCCTCCCACGTGTGAAGTGGCCGGGTATGAAGCGAGCTTCTGTGGAACAGGCCAGTTATTGGCAAGCTTCAATTTCACCAATGGACCGGTGCCTGTTGTTGAGTGGACCAACGGCACGGTGAACGGAGGCCTTCTGGTGGAAGAAGCAGGTACATATATCGCTTCGGGGGAAGTAGGACCTGGATGTTTCAGTGGCATGGATAGTATTTCAGTGGGCCTCTGTTCATCTCCCGGACTGGGTGGTATTTCGGATTCGTTCGGCATAAACGTGGAAGCAACATTGCCCGAACCGATCGTGACTTGTCTTCCTGATCAGGTTTCGCTAACGGCCGGCCCAATTGCGGGCGTATCGTTCAGCTGGGTGCTCGATCCTGACACCGTTATTTACGACCAAACCTTCGATGTGCCCTTCGGAGGCCTGTGGTCATTGGTGGTGATTAACGAGGAAGGTTGCACATCCTCCACGAACATATCCGTTCAGTACATCCCGAACACTCCGCTCGGCGATCTTTCCGCTGAGCAGCGCATCCGCTTTCCGCAGGATACGGATGGCAACGATAGCATCACGATCTGTTCCTTCAATACCATCGCCCTGTTGTTCGAGGCGGAAGTCTTTTTGGATGGCGCACAGATAGGTGCTGGGAGTACGTACAATTTCTTGGACACGATTTATTCAACTCCCGGCGGTGTTGCGGATGTCGGATCCTTCGATATCGTCACAGGAGTTGATGCGGGAACGGTTGCATACACTGGTGACGGTTGGTATGTGTTCGATTTCCATTTGAGTGTCGACGACCGGCCTTGTTACGACAGCGAGATCGTGTTCACGCAACGCGATAGCTTGTATGTGACGGGCTTGACCAGCATTGCAGGTGAGGTGGATATCCTCGGGCCGATATTCATCTGCAGCGGCCAGAACGTGACCCTGTCAACACAGGCGAACGTGCCCGGAACATTTCTATGGACGGCGGTGAACGGGGGCATACTTGGACCTGATAACACAGCCTCTATCGTGCTTTCTTCACCTGGGTACATAACCGTGCTTTTTCAGCCCTTGGACACGGGCATATGCGTGAGCGGTGATCTGGACGATCACTCGGTACAGTTCGTACCGCCACCGATCATTGCAATGGATCCTGCGAGCGGCTTGGTATGCCCCGGCAGCAATGTC
>JANNYL010000581.1:0-4174 GCA_031410075.1 Flavobacteriales bacterium | reverse complement strand
GTTCTCGCAACAGTGCTGGTGTATCACCTTCTGATCCCGAACCTTGACGGAGAAGCATCGAATGCTTGGTCAACCGCACTTCGTGAACCGTGGATGTGGGCCGATTTTATTTATCGGGACGTTCTCATGGGTGCCACGATGATCATGGTCAGGTTGAACGACCAGTTCGCAACCGGCTCTTCAGGATTCCTGCTCGGCCGGTATGCGAAGCCCCGACAGGAGTTGCGGATCTTCATGTTCCTCGATATGCGCAGCAGCACATCCATCGCTGAGCAGATCGGTGATACACGTTACTTCCAATTGCTCAACGAACTCTTCACCGATATCACCGACCCTGTGATCTATAGTGAAGGTGAGATCTACCAATACGTGGGGGACGAGATCAGCGTGAGTTGGGATCTGCGCAAAGGCATCAAAGGCCAGCGCTGCCTGCGTTGTTTTTTCGCCATTCGCGAAAAGTTGGCCAAGCGAGCCGCACACTACAACAAACGCTATGGCATAGTACCGGTTTTCAAGGCCGGACTCCACTACGGACAAGTAACAACCGGCGAGATCGGCCTGATAAAGAAGCAGACCATTTTCAGCGGAGACGCCGTGAATACGGCCGCTCACATTCAATCTTCTTGCAATGAACTCGGTGTCGACCTGCTATTGAGCAAGGACCTCCTCGACGTGTTAGCCCTTGCGCCGGATAAATGGACCTCCCGTTCCATGGGCGAAGTGCACTTGAAGGGCAAGCGGAGGAACGTCCTGCTGTTCACGGTTGAACCAATGGGTTCGAAAGTGTGAAGATCGCAGGTCGCAATTTGTCGAGTAATGCCTCTTACACGATCCAAGGTGCACCGAAGCCCGATTCAGTATCGTTCAAAGACCTTTCCCTTCCACCATACTTTGGTTGTGCCACTGTTGCTCTGCCACACAACGGCATCGCCATGGAGGTCAAAACGTTTGACACCGGCTTCCCTTGTTACGTTGATCCGCTGTCCATGGTGATAGAGCCGTAGCTCGCGGTTCAGATCCTGGTACGCAATGAACGCACCGCTCACCTGCCAGTTCTCGGGTACATAACGTTCGATCACATCGGCCTTTCCTGCATTGAGTGTTTTCCATTGGCCATCTTCCACCCACGTGATCACACTATCCTGAACGTCATATCTGGTGGGAGTATCCGATGATAACGTGATCACGTTGTGGCCATCGTAGCAACGGAATTTTCCTGTTCCGCTCACATAGCCCACGATACCTGGACCGGCACTGAAATTCACTGGACGAAGGTCCTCAAGATCCACGCGTTCACCCCTGTTGAAAACGCGGAAAACGTTATCCTCGTCATCCATGTATGCAGCCATATCAGCGCTTGCAACAACCCATGCATAATCGGCGCCGTAACACAGATCGATCATCTCTCCGCGATAGAAGAGAATGATCTTGTGCCGGTCGCGATCGTAGAACACCATCGTATTGGAACCAGCCTTCCACTGTGGAGCGTCATCCACCAGCAAGAGGTCCGCGATCGGAAATGAGCGTCCGCGCCAATACACATTGAGGGTGCGGTCGATCTCGTTGTGGAAAACGACCATGCTGTCTTGTACCGAAAAAGCTCCCACGTCCTCGCAGATCGTTTCTGGCCGACCATCACGGACAACCCTCAAGGCTTCGCCCTGCTTCCATGCGAATTGGCCACGCGAGGTTTGGACCTCAGATGGCTCACCACGCTGGATCACCAGCGCATGCCCATCCATAAAAGCCCGTAGATCCCCTTCTTGCGACACATAGAACAACCGATCACCGTTCGGGTACACCGACTTGGGTGCCCGCGTTTCCAATTCTTCGAAAGTGCCTTCGTGGAACACACCGAAACGTCCCGCTTGTGTTGTATACGGAACCATTGATTGAGCGCTCGCACCCAACTCCATGAACAACGTACCGATCAGGAACAAGCTTCGATGTGGCATGGGCGAAAATTAGACGAGTGATCGAACACACCTACGCGGTCTCCGCAATTCGGGCAACCACATGGGTGCTTACCGCGCGCTTTCGTCCTTTCACTGGGACCACGTGCTCTTCTCCAAATTGGAAACGCTTGGTGGCCATAGGCATTCGTGCGAGCAGTTCGGTGCTGATCAGCAGATCGGCTTTGAGGTCTTTGCATAACCCAAGCATGCGGCTCATGGTATTCATCACGTCACCGCTGAAGTCGATCGCCCGCTTGATGTGACCGATCTGCGCGGTGATCACGCGCCCACCATGGAGCGAGCCACGGAAGACCGGAACAACCCCGAATTCACGGATCATCTCTTGCTTGTTGGCCTCTATCCGCGACATGATGTCGAAATACAGATCAAGGCAATTCTCGTTGCGAATGCCACCGCGCATCGTCCATGTGAAGATCACCTCATCACCCACGTACTTGTGTATCTCGGCCTCGTTGCGGAGGACCGCATCCGTCATCAAGGAATGGGTGGTGTTCAGGAAGCGGAAGTAGAGCAGATCACCGAGTTTCTCATTAAGCGCAGTGCTGGCGACCAGATCGATGCTCAACATGATGCGCTCCTCGGCAGCGGGCTTCTCATAGCGCCCCAATAGAAAACCGAAGAACATCCGCCGGCCCATCAACTCTTCTACCTGCACAACAAGCAATGCGATCGAACTGACCACCACAACGCGAAGGACCATCTGGTACAGCTGCGGCATCAGCATCATTTGCGCAGCACTGAACGGGACGTTCTGAGCGAATGGTAGTTGCTGTTCCCGATCGAACAAAAAGGCCAACAAGACAAAGACCGTGGTGAGTGCGTTCACGGCCAGCACTTTTCCAAAAAACTGAAGTGGGACCGCAAGCGAACGGAAGCGCCTACCAAACAGGAACTCCTCCAATACACCGGTCCAAATACCCAGTAAGAACCAGGCCCCTGTGTACGTTAGAACCTGCTCGCCGCTGAAAACCGTCAATACCCATGCTACTCCCAGCGTAACAAACCCGTACTTCAGCAGCTTGCGCAGCTTGTAGCGTGTTATGGCCGTGATGGGAAGCATGGAAATGAAAGGCACTCGCATATGCTGTGACAGCTTTGGCGAATGATGTGAGTGGTGCTGATTTCTTGCTCGGTCAAGTAAAAGGGGCGCGAAAGTAGCGGCAAGCGCAGGAGGAGCATCTTTGACGCATGTTCTCCCTCGCCTTGCGTGCGTTGAGTGTGCTCTGGCCAGTACGTGTACGGCGGTTCAATAGCACCCATTATCAACTGGATGTCACATGGGAATATGGAAGGCTGGTGGTGAACAGCCCGAACGCAAACCAGAGCTATGGTAGCCTTCACAGGGTTTGGCGCCAATGTTTGCGGGATCTGGATCTGAAAAAAAAACCGCCCAAAGAGGTTCTCGTTCTGGGTTTCGGAGCTGGGAGCGCGGCACACATCCTGCGGAAGGAATTTCGCTTGAAGTGCGGAATTACCGGGGTTGACCATGACCCTGTGATGCTGCGGATCGCCAGAGAATATTTCGGGTGGGCAACCTGCGCCGACCTGGTCTTGCACGAGGCAGATGCTTTCCAATGGGTGCGTGAACAAACCCGTTTGTTCGATCTGATCGTGGTGGACCTTTTTCATGACCTGGACTTTGCCGAAGGCCTTTTGAACCTCGATTTTTTACGGAATTTGAAGCGGATCGCAGCACCAGGGTCCACTATTCTCATCAATACTGTGGCTTATGATCCACGTTCTGCTGCCCGCAGCGCACGTTTAGGCCAACAAATGCGTCTTGTTCACAATACAGTGAAGGAGACGCATTATGAAGGGAATAATCGGGTGTTCATCGCCTTGTGAACAGGAATTGTCGGGAGCCTGCCATTCGATGGGCCGAATGGTGCGAAATTTGTATCTCCAAGCCTACCGATAAGTTTTGAGCATTCTCGGCATACGCATAACCCTACTCGCTTTGGCCTTTGGCTTGGCTGGCTCGGCTTTGGCGCAGCCGTGCAGTATAGATCTGGGACCAGACCACACCATTTGCCAGAACGAGACCACAACGTTGAATGGCCCAGCCGGGTTTTCCAGCTACCTCTGGAGCACGAACGCTGTAACACCCAACATTACGGTCGGAGCCCTTGCGGCGACGTATTGGTGCCAAGTGAACTACCCATTTGTCAATCCGGTCGTCAACGGAAATTTCAGCTCCG
>JANNYL010000580.1:0-1360 GCA_031410075.1 Flavobacteriales bacterium | reverse complement strand
GGTGTGCAGGCCAATTGGGACAGGTACATCGCCTTGCGCCGGGCCATCATGGAACACCTTCGAACGCTTGATCCTGAACGCTATGCACCAGAGATCGAGACATTGCGCCAATACATATTCATGGCGCTGCGCATTGTCGCTGCCAATGATCTGCCCAAAGCCATTGAAGAGTACCGACAGAGCATTGGACACCATTTCAAGCCTGAGGTGGGACGAGCCATAACGGAGCGATATGCCTTGCTGCATACATTGCTCGGCTTTGCCACCACCGAGCGCTTGCTTCAGCTTACGAAACGGAACCAACGCAAACAGCACGCATGATCCGTTCATATGCTGATTTCCAGGCCTTTCGCGAAGCGGATCGTATCGCCCTGCGCCGAACGTTCAGCATTCATTTGATGTACGACGAAGTGTGGAAATTCCAGCGGTTGCTGCGTCGAGTTGAGTACATCACGAATTGCAAAAAGAGCAAAGGGGTGTTCTGGCGCGTCGTTCACAAATGGTATTCATTGCGCTTCCATTCACAGAGCGTGCGCTGCGGTTTCGACATACCGCCGAATGTTTTTGGGCCTGGTTTGAGCATTGCGCATCGGGGTACCATTGTGGTGCATCCTGACGCACGCATCGGGCAAAACTGCCGCATCCATGTGGATGTAGTGATCGGCACAAGGCCCGGTCCTGATGACCTGGTGCCTTCCATCGGCGACAATTGTTACATCGGTCCGGGAGCCAAGATCTTCGGTGATATCATCATCGGTGCCAATACGGCTATTGGCGCCAATAGCGTGGTCAACCACTCCTTCCCGGAAGGGAGCATGACCATCGCAGGTGCACCTGCGCGCAAGGTCAGCGACACGGATAGTCGCGAGTTCATCATCGCTACACGCAGCCACAAGAAGACGTTGGGGTGAATCTGTATGGGCCAAGTCTACTTTCGTAGGCTCTGATGATCCCGTCCTCCTGCTATTGCGACCATTGACAGAACCGCTCAAACGATATCGATCCGTTCGACCTTGAGAAACGCACTCCGGCTTGTCGGTTTTGTATCCCTTATAGCGATACCCGGTATTACGCTACTGCATCTGTTCTTGCCGCCACTCTGGGGTTCTCCGGCTTTGGCGCTCAAGTATCGATGTGTTGCGAGTTCCGTTTCCGGATACGATCGTGTTTTCCTTGGTTCCAGTCGCATATTCCGGCAATTGGACCCAGGGAAGGTCGATAGCCTCATGAATGACGGTGAGCGTTCATACAACATGGCCATGGCGGCCAGCTTCCCCCCTGAAACGTACCAGTTCTGCGAACAACTCCTCCTCGACCGAAAGGTCCCGGTCAAGGATATCTATGTCGAATTGGCTTCCTT
>JANNYL010000579.1:0-5606 GCA_031410075.1 Flavobacteriales bacterium | reverse complement strand
GTTGTCGTCCAAGCGCATCAAGGAGCGTGAAGGATCCACTGGGCACATCGCTAGCGTTGAGTTGCAGCACTACTTGATCACGCGTAGGGTTGGGGAACACGTTGATCGCCACCGCGATCGTCGCCGCTGTAACAGACGTACTGAAGTCATCGGCAGGTTGATGGAACCCCTGCGTTATGATCTGCATGGCGGTTGTTCCGGTGGCGATCACCGGCTCACCCAATGTCCAAGCGATGGAACCGTTGGCGTTGCTGAAGTAGTTCCCAGCGCTGGAGATCACTTGCTGCATTTGGGCGGAGAGCTGCAGACCGAGCGCAATGGTTGCGACCATCACGGCGATCGTTCTTTGATGTGCTGTCTGTTTCATCGTACGGTCATTCTTGGTTGAACATTCATTGCACTACGAAGCGCTCGCGGAACGAGCTGCCGATGCACGAAACGGAGATCACATAGGTGCCGGGGACAAGCGATGGATGCAACTCCATTGGTCGATCAACGATGTCCACAACATCCACTCGATCAAGCATCACGGTGCGACCGGAAATGTCGGTCACGCTGATCTCAGCCGGTCCTTCCAGGGCATCCGAAGTGGTGAGTTGAATGCGCACCGTACCATCCGTTGATGGATTCGGGAATACGTGCAGGCCAACGCCAGCGGTCTTCTCTGCAAATTCCGCCGAGCGGCCAATTCCTGCAGTGTATATCGTGCAGGAAGGTCCCCACGGGCAGTAAGTCACACCGTTGTCTTGGCTGCATCGCACGCGCACATCGTAGACGTGCAGGGGTTGCAGTGGCAATGTGCTCCAAACGGCCATCAGAACGGTGGGAGTGGGCGAAGCAATGTTGCGCACATACGCCGCTTGCTGATCGGTGAATTGGAATTGGTACTTGTTCACACCAGTTTTCGGGATCGCCCAGATGCGTTGCGATCCACCAAGCGTATAGACCTGGCCGCAGCTGTAGTGAACATCGTTGGGCAGGTTGTTCACTTGCGTGATCGGGCAAGCGTTGGGATCGATCTTCATAGTGCAAGCCGGACCAAAAGCACCATAGATGCCATTGACCTGTGTGCGCACGCGAACGTTCAACAACTTCAGCTGCGGCACCGGCAGCGTACCCAACGAACTGAGTTTCAAATACCTCGGCTTGCTCGCTCCCGTCCCGCCGCCCTTGCCGGGACTTTTGTGACTCAGGAACACGCGCCGCGAGTAAGAACCGTGCGGGTCGAAGATCCAGAACTGATAGCCCGTGTTGTTCTCTTTGAGGTCGTAGCGCTGCGATACTTCGGGGTCATCTTCGCACACGATCACGCTTGTGGAAAGCAGATCGAGCCGGTCGCATGAAGTGGTTGTGAGACCGATGCTTCCAAGCGGAACACTGATCGGGATCAAGGTGGAACTCACGGTGCTCACCTGTTGAAAGAGCCCGTCGCTGTCGATCAGTCGTTTGCCATTCGTCGTAAGCGTGTAGCGGCCGCCTTGCATACCGTTGCTCTGGCCATCGTACACGAAAAGTTGGAAGCGTTGGTTGTCCGTAGGCGGGATCATCACGGTCTGCTCTATTGGATCACCGGGTATAGCATTCGGATACGGCCCACCCTGCATGGCGATCTGTTGCGTGGACATGTCGCGCAACTCCCATGTGGTTTCACCGGGATCGAAGTCAGGGTAGAGGGTGAAGGTGATCGGGGTGAGATCATCGGGATCCACGAACGTCCCGGCGCAGATGCAGCCCGGCTGGAGCATGTCGTAGATCGTGTGCCAGTCACCATCGTTGCATGGCGCGCCCAAGTATTCATCGCCCGAATTCGCTACGAAGTCATCGCAATCACCTGGGTTCGACACATGACCCAGCGGCTGCGTACAGTTCATCACTGGGCAGCATGCATTGCCATATCCATCGCCATCGTTATCCGGAAACCATTGACTTGGTAGCCCGGGATACATCTGCACCATCCAGATGTCCATACTGCCCAGGAACAGACCCGTGCTTTGATGATCACCGCTTCGTGGTGAGTTCGAATCGCCGATGAGCAAGTAGCCTGAAGGAACAGGTACCGCATCCCTGAAAAGATCAGACCCCGAACCACCCCAACGCTTGTCCCATGCGACATTTCCGGTTGGATCCAATTTGAAAACCACACCGTCGTCTGAACCTCGTGGTCCTTCGGTCACATCGAGACCGGCGGCACTGTTAATGGAACCCACCACCACGATGCCACCGTCAGGATCAAGGTGGAGGTTTCCGACATGGCAATCACCGCCGTTATTCCCTAATGATCGTTCCCACACGATCTCTCCCGCCAGGTCGGTGCGGACCAACCAGAACTGCCTGTCCTGTGTGTCATCCCCCGGTTCCAAACGATCGCCACCATAGGTGCGATATGCACCACCATCGAACAGGGCATGACACTCGAGTATGATCGCATACCCGTCTGGCATTGATATGATGTCGCGTAGAAAGTCGAGGCTTGGTGCGATGAGCCGATGCACCCAGTTCACCGCTCCATCCATATTCACGTTAACAAGACCGATATCCCTGTTCGCAGCTGGTCCGGTCCCGAGCGGAGTGGGCTCACCGGCGAAGAGACCTGAAGAGGCCCCCAGCACTCTTCGGCCGATCAGGAATGTACCGTCCACTGATGCCGTGATCGCGTCACCGCTGAAGTTGTCACTGATCAGGAGTACGTTGCCGCTCCCGTCGATGCGGATGCCCGGGCCATTGTTGCCATCCACCAGGACGGCGCCGTCCGGGGTGAGCGCACCATCACTGAAATAGCAATCAGGTGTGCCTGACCGAAAGCGCCGGTTCCACAGCTCATTGCCGTTGGCATCCATGCGTATATACCAACCATCATTGCCGATCGGGCCCACTGGCGGGGCCACTGTTCCCGTGGTGCTTTGCGTATAGCCCGCCGCCAACAGGTCTCCTCCCGGAAGTTCCGCGACCCAATACAAGGATTCGATCCAATTGCCACCGAATGTTTTGCTCCAGAGGATGGTGCCATCCGGCGCCACCTTCATCACCAGTGCATCCCAGGCACCACCGTGCCGTGTGGTCGTAACATTCCCACCTATGGCCATACCAACATCACCAACTATCACAACGTTACCGTCGGTGGTAGCGATCGATCTTTGCGCATGGTCTTGGTCGAGGCTACCGTAGCAGAAGTCGCCTTGGTGGTGTGTGCAGGGTGGTACTTGTGCAAATGCGATCCCCGTGATCAACGAAGCGATCACGAAGAGTGGCGTGCGTTGTTTGAACATGGCCGTGGTAGTTGTTTGAGCGCGTGAAGAATGATCGCCACAAAACTCTGGCTGCGCGGTGGGCGCATCAATAGAGCGTTTGTACAGTTCTGTTGAGCGGGCACACCGTAAGCGCTTGTGCAGGGGGCGCGAGATCTTGCACCCCTATACACGCCTACCGCCCCAACCAGCGCATCACGGCCTCCGTTCGGCTCTGCACGTGCAGCTTGCCATAGATGTTGTGGATGTGCTGCTTCACCGTGCTCATGCTGATGAACAGCTGCTCGGCGATCTCCTTGTAGAGAAGACCTTTTGCCAGCAGGTCCAGCACTTCGTTCTCGCGCGTACTCAATTCGATCAATCCTTCAGCCTTGCTCTTCGAGGGCTTCGGCCTCAGGTGCTCGACCAGTCGCCGTGCCACGGTGGCGCTCATGGGCGCACCGCCCGCCTTCAGTTCGCGCAATGCATCGAGCAGTTCCTTGGGCGACGCGCCTTTTAGGAGGTAGCCGTTCGCACCGGCTTTGAGCGCTTCGAACACACGCGCATCGTCATCATGCACAGTGAAGACCATGAACTGCGTATCCGGAAGTGTCTCGCGAACGCGTGCGATGAACTCGATGCCGCTCGCACCGGGCAAATTGATGTCCACGATATAGATGTCGGCTGTGATCGACGGTGCTGCTGCTGCTGCTTCCTCAGCGCTGCCGTGGATGGCAACGAGCACCATGTCCGGCGCGCTGGCCAGTATCGCGCGCAGGTTGCGTTGCACCTCCGGGGTGTCCTCCACTACGCATACACGGATCGGATCATTCATCGAGGTACAAAGGTCAACGCGTGTTCATGCATCGGCAATAGAGCGTTCGGTGGATCCCAGTTCGGGAAGGTGGAACACGAGCGTAGTGCCTTCATGGTTCTTCACCTCCAACGAACCGCCAAGTTGTTCGACGCGTTGGCGAATGGTGTTCATGCCCATGCCGAATGTCGCTGGGCTCTGCGGATCCATTCCCCGGCCATTGTCGTTGATGGTGAGTTGAAGGCCGCCATTCCATGCCACGGTGATCTTCACCTGGGTGGCATGAGCGTGCTTCACCACGTTGTGCAATGCTTCTTTAGTGATGAGCAACAGATTGCGGCGCTCGACGGCGGTAAGGCTGCGCGACGGAAGATCATCTCCACCATTGAAGATGCACGCGATGCCGTGCGGATCCAGGAATTTGCCGGCATAGTTGCGCATGTACGCCATCAGGTCGGCCAGACTTTCCTGGCCGGAGCCGAGGGTCCAGACGATCCGCCGCATGTTGTCGATCAGCTCGCCACTGCCCTGGGCGATCTCTTCCAATTCGGAAACGCGTTGCGGATCGGTCTCGGTAAGCAGGGCGATCTGGCTCTTCACTTTGATCACGCTCAAGCCACTGCCGAGGTCGTCGTGCATGTCGCTGGCAATGCGGATCCGTTCCTGCATCACAGCTTGCTCGCGCTCGAATGCGGTGCGCTGTTGGCGAAGACGCAGGTACAAGTAGGCACGGAAGCTCACATACACTGAAGCGCTCACGAGGAGCAGCACCAACAGCTTGAACCACCATGTGCCCCACCATGGTGGAAGTATGGTGAAGGGCACACGGCTGGTCGCACCCCACGGCCCTGTGCCGGTGCGTGCTTTCACTTCGAATGCATGTTCGCCGGGCGGGATCTGCGAGAAGATGATCGCATCCTGCGCTGGTGCGACGATCCAGTTCGTATCCGTGCCGACGAGCCGGTAACCGAAGATATCGTTGAACGGATCCAGCATGTTGGTGCTGCGCAACACGAAGCGCAGATCGTTGTGATCGTACGAAAGCCTGATCGCTTCGACATCGCGCATATCAGCATTCATGGCAACAGTACTATCGAACACAGTGACCAGCGGGATCTGCACCAACGGCACTGGCACCATGGATGAAGCGCGCATAGGAAGCAGGCTGTCCACATGGAAGGAGAGCACACCGTCCAACAAACCTCCGAAAACACGGCGCCGGTCTGGTGAGATATCGAAGGACATGAAGATCTCCGGTGTCGGCAATCCATCGTTCATGCCGAAACGTTGGATCTCCTTGTTCGACGGATCAAACCTGAACAGACCACTCTTACCCGTTCCCCATAGCGCGCCGTCATGCGCAAGGGCAAGGCCGTAGACAGTGTTGGAGGGAAGCCCGCTAACTGTGGTAACATGGGCAAATTGCATATGACCTCCTGGATCCGATCGCATCCCGACGAGCCCATCGGCCCATGTACCTCCCCAGACCGTTCCATCCTCCGCTTCACACAGCGTGGTCATGAACGCAGTGGGCAATGTACTTGCCCCCGCCGTGCCGGACTTCCACA
>JANNYL010000578.1:0-12687 GCA_031410075.1 Flavobacteriales bacterium | reverse complement strand
GTATGTCGATCTCCTTGAACGGCTTGATGATGTAGCCATAGGGCTGCGTCACCTTGGCTTTGTTCAGGGTGCTCTCATCCGCATAAGCCGTAAGGAAGATCACCGGGATGTTGGTTTCCGCGCGGATCTGCATGGCGGCCTCGATACCATTCATCTCTCCCTTGAGCATTATGTCCATGAGGATGATGTCGGGCATGGTTTCCACGGCGAGTTTCACCGCGGCTTCTCCATTGCTCGCCGCGCCCACCACGTTGTACCCAAGCTTTTTCAAGCTGTGTTGGATATCCTTGCTCACGATGCTCTCGTCCTCTACAACCAGTACGTTCGTCTGCGCCATTGCTGATGCTACTTATGCGTTTTTATTGAAACCGGTTCGACCAAAAGTAAGCAAATAGCCTACCCCTTTGCCGTTTGTGGCAGAGGTGCTCATACGCTCGATGTGGCCATCAAGTTGCCCGATGAGCGTGTATACGAGCTGCAAGCCCAGATTGGAGTCCCGCTCCTGGTCGAAATTCTCCGGCAGACCGGGCCCGTCGTCAGCAATAGAGATCCTCACTTGTTCCCCTTCTATGCGTAGGGTAATGTGGATCTGCCCTGTGGCCCCGGCGGGATAGGCGTGCTTGAGCGAGTTGCTTATGAGTTCGTTCAGGATAAGGCCGCAGGGGATCGCCTGGTCCAGTACAAGCTCGGCGGTGTGCAGGTCGTTCACCAGTTCCACTTTGCCGCTCAGGCTATAGCTCATCATCAGGTTCCGCGTAAGCCCGTCGATATAAGTGGCCATATCCACATGGCTGAAGTTCTTCGATTGGTACAGACTCTCGTGTATGAAAGACATGCTGCGAATACGGTCCTGGCTATCGCGTAGCAATTCCAGTGCTCGGGGGTGGTCATCGACGTACTGCTTCTGCAGGTTGAAAATACTGGAGATTATCTGCAGGTTGTTCTTCACCCGGTGATGGACCTCTTTCAGCAACACCTCTTTCTCGTGCAGGCTGTCCAACAGTTTTCGCTGCGATTCTTTCTTGTCCGTGATCCCGAATCCCTGGCAACTGATCTCTACAACTTTCCCGTCGACGGTTATGGGGTTCAAGAAGTTCTCCATCCACAGCGAGCGGCCTACGCGATTCTTGAGTTCCACTTCGAACTGCTGCGGTGCGCCTTTCAATGCTGCTGAAAACTTGTCCACCACTGCATGGAAGCGGGGGTCGGCCATATGGTTCATCATCCGCTCGATGAAGTTGTCGCCGATCGAGAACGAGAAGCCAAGCGCCCGCTCATTACTGGCCATGAAATGCTCGTTCATCGAAGT
Organism: Flavobacteriales bacterium; assembly: GCA_031410075.1. Taxonomy (GTDB): domain Bacteria; phylum Bacteroidota; class Bacteroidia; order Flavobacteriales_F; family PHOS-HE28; genus PHOS-HE28. The sequence continues at coordinate 11,378 of JANNYL010000578.1, read as the reverse complement.
GATCCGGAAATCATGGTCCAACGTCCAGATCATCATGTTGGCGCTGTTCTCGAAAATGGCTTTCAGTCGAGCGGCTTGCTGGCGCACAAGATCCTCCGCCACCTTCTGCTCGGTTATCTCGTGGCCGATACCGAACACCTCCTCTACGGTACCATCCGCCCCGAAAACAGGACTCAGGAAGATCTCATTACAGACACGGTCACCGTTCTTATCGTGCAGGTCTGTTTCGAAACGAAGTGCCTTCCCATTGAACGCTTCAGTGTACTTGTTCTCCCAGAAAGCGTGATACTGGGGTGATGCAAAAAGTTTACGGGGTGCGGAAGGGTCTTCGTTGATCGCTGGTCGGGTACCATACAATCGCTCGATCATATCACCGTATCCGCGATTAAAACTGGTGACCGCAATACGACGATCCACGGTCCAGAACATGTGCTCACTGCTTTCAAAAAGAGCTCTTTGCTTGGCCTCGTGTTCCTTCACCTCCTCACGTGCAGCAAGCTCGCTGGTTATGTCCCGGAAAATGGTTCGGGTTGCCACTGCAACACCATCGATCAAGCGCGCGTTGCTGGTGCCCTGCACGTGAACGATATCGCCGCCTTTGGTCTTGAACCGGGTGGTTATGGGTCCGGTTTGTTCACCCCTGAGCAGTTTCTCACGCCAATTCGTGTATCGATCCAGTTCTTCGGGGTGCAGGACCTCCGAAAGGTTCAGTTGTGGTAGCTCGGCCTTCTCGTATCCGAGTGTTGTACACCATGCTGCGTTCGCGTATTGAAAAAATCCATCCCTGTCCACGCTCTGAATAAGGTCCGTCGCATTCTCGAAAAGGTCGCGGTAGCGTTCTTCACTTGCTCTAAGGGACTCTTGGTCACGCTTGGCTTGGGTGATATCCCGGCTCACACCCATGGCACCGATCGACCTTCCCTCCTCATCATAAAGTCGAGAGGCCGCCAAGAAGGAGGTGAAGCGCGTGCCCTCCTTGGATATGTTCTCAACCTCTCCCGCAAACGCTCCGTGTTTGGCCAGTTCGCCCTGTACGCGTTCAAATTCGGATACATCGGCATAGAGCATGATCGTGTTTTTACCGATCACTTCGTGGGCCTCATAACCGAAACGGATGCTGGCGGCGGGGTTGTATTCTGTAACCAAACCCTGGTGGTCCGCAGCCATGATCATGTCAAGCGAACTATCCACAAGGCTGCGAGCGAATCTGCGGCTCTGGCGCAGAGCTTCTTGCGTGCGCCGGTGCTCTGTGATCTCTTGTCGCAGGATCTCGTTCACCTCTTCCGCAATGCGCGCGCGGCTGCGTTCATTCACGAGCGAACGGTGAAGGCCTATATCCTGCAGGGTTATTTGCGTAGATGGTCTCCCTTCGTGAAAAAGTCCAGCGGCACTAAAAAGCATATCGCGCCAGGCGGCATCACCGCCAGCAGAAACACGTACATCGAAAATACCGGTACTGCCCCCGCTCATCATTTCGCTCAACGCATCACGAACCGCGTCTTGGTCCTCCGGATGAACACGATCCAGGAAAGACCTGTCAAGCCATGATGTTTCTGGAGCCAGCGCCTCGGCGGAGGGGTTCGCATACAGCACCTGGTCATCACGAACAATGAGGATCCCGTCGCGCACACGATCCATCAATTGCCGGTAATTGTTCAGCAGTGCGCGTTGTTCCAATTCGGCTTGCCGAAAGGCAGTAATGTCGATCAGGGTTCCATAGATCGTGGCCGGACGACCCGGTGGTTCGTGGATGAACACGTTCTCCAACACATGCACGTGGCGACCGCTCGCATGTTTCAACACGGCCTCGTAATTCACCAATTGCTTGTGTTCCTGCAGATCAAAAAGAAAGCGTTCACGGTCGCCGCCTTGCACATAGAGTTCCTTTACGGGAACAGCCATCAGTTCTTCGCGATCGGTATAGCCCAAGATCCGTGCGAGGCTGTCGTTGCATTCTACGAATCGGCCTTGCACAGTAGTGCGGAAAACACCGGCAAGATTCTTCCGAACGAGTTGATCGTATTGATCTTTCAGGTCCAGATACGCGCTCGCCAGCTCGGTGCCTTCACGAGCGATCACATCACGTTCTTGTTCAGTGGCCACGGCCCGAATTTACTGTTGGCATATGGAAGAGGCTTCGATCGGATCCGTGGCGTTGATCCCCGGCCGTAGCAAGGTCTTTACAAGTACGTAGCCTAACCCTACTCTTCGAACCCCCCTGCCTCAAATGGCGGCGGTAGCTTCTCATCACCCAACTTCACCTCAGCGCCGTTCTTGTACTTGATGGTCAGTATCAGTGCCCCAATTTCATCGTAGTAATTGAAGTCGCTCTGTTGAAGCCCTGCAGTGTAACGTCCCTCTAATTTCAGCTCACCATTCGGCCACCACCAGCGATGCTTACCGTTGGGCTCGCCATTCGCGAAGCTCCCAACGAAATTGCGTTTGCCATTAGCGTATGTATACACCCATTCGCCATCCTTCTGTCCATCCTTGTACACACCAACTTCTTTGTGATCTCCCACATCATAGAGCCACTTACCATCCTTCATACCATCGATATACTCGCCCTTGGTGATCACGGCGCCGGTGGTATCATACTCAACGGAGGTCCCGTCCTCCTTCCCTTTCCGGTAAAGCTCTTCTCTGTGCCTTGCCCCTCCCGGGAAAAACCACACCCATTCTCCTTGTGGTAGGCCATTTAGATAATTGCCCTTTTGCTCAACTTCACCCGTGCGCTGATAAAAGGTCCAGAGGCCGTCCTTCTTGCCGTCCTTGTATCCACCCTCGGCGCGCTTCTCACCAGTACTGTGGTATTCTATCCAATTCCCCGTTAAGGCACCAACGTCGCTAACTGCACCCTCGCTCATTTTCCGATCACCTTGGTAGATGGCCGCGGTGGTCGGCTTTCCTGAACTATCAAACTCCCGAAAGAGTCCTTCTTTCTTACCATCCTTGGAATAGCTCCCTATACTGCTGATCTTGCCGCTGCTGTGGTAGGTGTTCTTGATGTTGAGCATCTTCACTTCCTCAGCATCCTTCTGAACCAGGTCCTGGTCGAATTTCTCCATGGTTTTGAGACCACCGTTCGCATCATATTCCTTGAAAATTCCCTGTCGTTTATCGTCGACGAACCTGCCTTCCGACTTGGGTTTGCCATTTGGCCAATACATGCGCCAAAGACCTTGTCTCCAACCCCTATCATCGTATCGGTTCAACACTTCTTTTGAACGCATCAGGCCCGCTCTGAACTCATAAAGTGTGATGATGCGTCCATCCACTTCATATTCGGTCGCCCTACCCTCTTCCTTGCCGTCTTTGAAGGGTGTTACGAGATGGACTTTCCCGTCGGGGTAATACGTGGTGCTTTCACCGTTCTTGACATCGTCAGCGAAGTTCTCATCCGTCAAGATCGAGCCATCTGCAGCGAACTTGCGCGTGAAGCCGTTCTTCTTGTCCGCCCGGTAATCGATCGTGGTCATCAGTTTCCCATCCGATCCATAGAACTTCCAAGTGCTATCCAGCTGCCAACGTTTCCGGTTGCCTTCGCTCTTCAATGTTCCATCCTCGTAGAAGCTTTTCCAATAACCCTCTGGCTTTCCATTCACGAGATAGCCTTCGCTGCTCGTTTTTCCGTTGGCGTAAAGGAAACGCTTGAAGCCGTCCTCGGCACCCTGCCCACTGCATATCAAAGCAGACACGATGAACACACAGAGTATTTGTATTCTAATGTTTTTCAAAGAAGTGTAATGATGTAGTATGTGCCGTTGGATCGGTTGATGAAAGGATCCACGCACGCTTGATTTTGTGGGTTTTCAAAAGTAGTTCACAGGCTATCAACAACGGTTCACCGAAAAGGTTGCTGACGGAACCAGGAAGAGCAAGGGATAGCCTCGGTTAATGAACGATCGTTGGATCGCGGATGGTGTGTTGATCGTTGGATCATTGACAACATTCTTGTGTGCTACGATCGTTGGCTGATAGTTCGCAGAAATACAGCAACTCGGCTTGCGGGAACAGAGATGAAGTTTAAGGGGAGCGAACGTCTTGTTGATGGAATTATCGTTATCCCGAGTTATTCACCGTTGCTCGCGGATATGCACGATCCGATCGTGTACAGATAGAGGCACCATCTACCTTTGAAGCCCGCCGATCCAAGAACCGGGCGGGTTTGTACACATGAGGATAAGCCTAGGAAGTGACCATGCGGGATTTGAGTTGAAGCAAGTGCTCTTGGGGCAATTGGAGGCGAGGGGTATCACTGTGAAGGACTGCGGCACGAACAGCTTGGCGAGCTCTGACTATCCCGACTACGCCCACGCCGTCGCAACCGATGTAGAAAACAACACAGCCGACCTGGGTATACTGATCTGTGGAAGCGCGAACGGGGTGAATATCACCGCGAACAAGCACCACGGAGTGAGGTCCGCGATAGCCTGGACGGAAGAAGTGGCTCACTTGGCGCGCACGCACAATAACGCCAACGTGCTCGCCCTGCCAGCAAGGTTCATTGAAACAGCATCTGCCATTCGTATCCTGGATGCTTTTCTTGAAGCGCGATTCGAAGGTGGACGTCACCAGCGTCGCGTAGAGAAGATCGAGCCGACCCAGGCAAACTAAACCCGACCACACCCTATGAGGATCCCCTTGCTATTTGCATTCGTACTGTCATTGTCCATTCAGTCCCGCACATGGGCGCAGCAGGACAGTGTGCAAATGCGCTATGCAGCCACCATCAAACAGGCTGATCTTCGAGAACACCTGGGGGTGTTGGCCGGTGATGAATTTGAGGGGCGCGAAACCGGGATGAAGGGTCAGAAGATGGCGGCGGAGTACATCCGGAAGCACTTCATGGAATTTGGTATACCCCCCGTTCCGGAAGCTGAAGCGAAGGGACTTCTAAGGGGCTACGAACAATCGTACCCATTGGAGCTTTCCAGGCCCGGGGGTATTTCGTTGATGGTGGATGGTAGGCCGATCGGCTTCATGCAGGACTTTTTCTACTTCAGTGAGAAACTGCAGGCGGACCGGGAGACACCAGAGATCATTTATGCTGGTTTTGGAAACAAGGGGAACGGCCTTGATGATTATGCGGGCTGGGACGCCACGGGAAAGACGGTCCTTGTTCTGCAGGACAATGCCGGCGGTGTTGTGGCCAAGGACCGGCCCTCATCAGACTTCTTTCAACAACTAACGCGGAAGGCGAACGCCGCGGAAGCCGCGGGTGCCCGTGTGTTGCTTGTTGCAAGCGCCGATGCTCACGAAATGATGTTGCAGTATGCCCACTATATCACCACGCCACGTATGAAGTTGGGCGGCGAGAGCAAGGATGAGGAGAAAAAGAAACCCGGTATCCAAACCATCATCATAGACAAGCCAACTGCCGAGACCATCTTGAAACGTGGTGGGCTGACCTGGAAAAAAGCAATTCGCAAGGCACACAAACCCGCACGGGTGATACCCTGTGTTTTCGTCGCCAAATACGTTTCAGGTCAGGAATATTTGCAAGGCGAGAACATCTTGGGTTATGTGGAAGGAACCGACAAGAAGGAAGAGTTGGTGGTGATCACCGCACACTATGACCATATCGGAATGGACAAAGAAGATGTGTATAACGGTGCGGACGATGATGGGTCTGGCACAGTTGCGGTGATGGAGATGGCCCAAGCATTCGCGCAAGCGAAGAAGGAAGGACACGGGCCCCGGCGCAGTATGCTCTTCATGCCCGTTAGCGGAGAAGAGAAGGGGCTGCTTGGTAGCGAATGGTATAGTGAGCATCCCGTGTTCCCACTGGAGAACACAGTTGCGGACCTCAATATCGACATGATCGGCCGAACGGATTCCGCGCATGCGAATTCACCCCCATTCGTGTACATCATCGGTAGTGACCGGCTAAGCAGTGAGTTGCACCGGATCAATGTGCTGGCGAACGAGACATACACCAAGCTGGACCTGGACAACACGTTCAACGACGAGAATGACCCCAATCGATTCTACTTCAGAAGTGACCACTACAATTTCGCCAAACATGGCATTCCGGTGATATTCTATTTCAACGGTGTTCATGAGGATTACCACCAGCCCGGAGATGAAGTTCAAAAGATCCGGTTCGACTTATTGGAGCAGCGTGCTCGACTGGTGTTCCATACGGCATGGGAGTTAGCCAACCGCGAACAGCGCATCATGGTGGATAAGCCGATGCCCAAGGAGTAATTCCAAGGGCCGACGCTGCCGGCAGATCGGTCAGGCGGCCTTCTTCGCGAAGACGGGCTCTGCCAATAATTGCTCGAGAAAAGCACGCAAGTTGCGTTTGTAGTTCTCGTAGTGCCCCCCTGTACTTGGGCCATAAAAACCGGTACGGATCCGTCGAACAGTGCCGTTTCGGTCAATGAAAATGCACGTGGGGTAGCTCATGATATGGTTGAGGAACGGCAGTTTTTGAGCGGCCAGTTCTTTCTGCGAATTACCCGCGTACAACAGGTCATAGTGCACATCGAGTTTTTCACGGAATCTTTTCAGGGCAGACACGGCTTTTGCTGGATCCTCATATCGCTCGAAAGCAACGGCTATCACATCCAATCCTTGATCGTGATAATCGGAAAACATCTCATCGAGCAATAGCGTCTCATCCACACAATTCGGACACCAACTACCCATGACCTGAACCATCAGCACATGCTCGTTGAATCGTTTATCCTTTGGCGAAACACTGTCCCCGTCAATACTGGGAAAGCGGAAGTCCACCATGTTATAACCCTCCTTCAGTGTTGTAAGTGAGTCTGGGTCACGAAGCGCGAAGCCCGGATGCTTCCATGCAATGAATGGCTCTTGCCAGTGGTTCCCACTCCAATAGCGGCCACGGAGCGTATCGCCGTCCATTTGAGCGGCAAAAAGAAAAGCATGTGAGCCATCAAAACAGGAAAGGAACAAAGAGTCACCCGTGGTTTTTCCCTCCAAATAGCGGTAGTCCCCGGTTTCCGTGCAAAAGGTGCCGGAAGCAATACCATTCTCGACACTGAACAGGCCTAGCGCGGCGTATTGGTCCGTTGTGCCCGGGCTGAACTTGGCTTCCCAGTCCCCAGAAAGAGCAAGGCGATCGCCTTCATTTCCTGGGAAGCGGCTGGACGAATTCGCCACGGCACGGAAAGGGACCAGATAGTCTGGACCCTTCAGGTAGTTATGCCAAGAGCCCGTGATCACGCTATCGCCAAGGACCGCCCCAACGAATTCCGAATCGAACAAAGGCATACGCATGCGAACAGAATCCCCATGGAACACAATATCATCCAGGATTATCTTCTCTGCCCCGTTATGCACGGTCATGCGCCACCCCGAACTGTCCTTGGTGATATCGAAGAGAAAGGGAAGGATCAACGATTTGTGCGCCTCGCGGTCAGAGATGTCCAGCTCCATCCGCCACGTGCCCTGCCTGAGGTGGTCCACAACCGGTCCGGGCTCGGTGTTATCGCAACCACCAATAAGCAGTGCGGCCCAGAACAGAAGAAAATAATACCTCATGGAATGGTGGCGAAGTTATCCGTGGTCGTTTGGCGAACCAGACATGTTCGGCGGACCCTTGGGAGCTTGCGGTTCAGATGTCGAACTTGATACCCTGTGCAAGAGGCAATGACTTGCCGTAATTGATGGTATTGGTCTGGCGGCGCATGTATGCTTTCCATGCATCACTTCCACTCTCACGCCCACCGCCGGTTTCCTTTTCACCACCAAACGCCCCGCCGATCTCAGCGCCGCTTGTTCCAATGTTCACGTTGGCGATACCACAATCACTTCCAGCAACACTCAGGAATCGTTCTGCTTCGCGTAAGTCAGTTGTCATAATGCTGCTGCTCAAACCCTGCTTCACATTGTTCTGGATGGTGATAGCGTTGGTAACGTCTCCGGTGTATCTCAAAAGGTAAAGAATGGGTGCGAAGGTTTCTTCTTGAACGATTTGCATTGTTGGCTCCGCTTCTACAATGGCGGGTTTAACATAGCAGCCACTCTCATACCCGGCACCAGTCAGTACCCCTCCCTCAACCAAGCCTTTGCCGCCTTGACTGGTTGCGGCCTTAAGGGCTTTGTTATAAAGGTCGACCGCCAGTTCGTCGATCAAAGGTCCAACATGGTTGTTCTCGTCGAGCGGATCCCCGATGCGTAACTGGGAATAGGCCTTTACCAGCTTTTGCTTGAAGGTTTCGTATACACTTTCGTGAATGATCAAACGCCTGGTTGTGGTGCATCGTTGACCAGCGGTTCCCACGGCGCCGAACAACGCGGCGCGTAGGGCAATATCAAGGTCGGCCTTCTCCGATACGATGATCGCGTTGTTGCCGCCGAGCTCCAGCAATGCGCGCCCAAGTCGCTGACCCAGCGCGGCGCCTACGGCCCTTCCCATGCGAGTGCTGCCCGTTGCGCTTACCAGGGGAATACGGGTATCATTAGCCAGCCACTCCCCCACCTCACGGCCGCCGTTCATGATCACACTAACGCCCTCGGGCACGTTGTTGCGCTTGAACACTTCTGCTGTTATGTGTTGACAAACCACACTACAAAGCGGGGTTTTTTCACTCGGTTTCCAAATGCAGACATCTCCGGCAACCCAGGCCAGTGCGGTGTTCCAACTCCACACGGCAACGGGGAAGTTGAACGCGGTAATGATGCCCACCAACCCAAGCGCATGCCATTGCTCGTACATACGGTGTTCTGGTCGCTCGCTATGCATAGTAAGGCCATGCAATTGGCGGGATAGACCCACTGCGAAATCACAGATATCGATCATTTCCTGCACCTCTCCCAAACCCTCTTGGTAGCTCTTGCCCATTTCATAACTCACGAGTTTTCCGAGCGCTGCTTTGTGTGCGCGCAATTCTTCGCCGATCTGGCGAACGACCTCACCTCGTCTTGGCGCAGGCCACATCCGCCACTCTTCGAAACCCTTCTGTGCGGTAGTTATAGACTGGTCATATTCACTTCTGGACGCACCCCTAACAGTGCCGATCAACATTCCGTCCACAGGTGAGTGGGACATGATGGTCTCGCCCTCCCCCTTGCTCCATTTGCTGCCGGTCGAAACCCCCGAACACTCTTCTGTGATATTCCATTCTTTGAGAATGTCGGCGATACGCGAAGGGGTGGTTAGGGTAGGCATGAAAGTGGATTTTTGGGAGCGCGGTGGTCGGGGCGGAAAAAAGGGCCGCGAAGGTAGTTCTGTCGTTGGTTTCAACTGGACCGGGGGCCCTGTGTCTAACCAGGGTTGGGGCTGGTATTTTTTGAGGCAATCGCTTTATTTTGAGCAAAATGGATGCTAACCGTTTGAATACCAGAAGTTTGTGATTTGAAAACCACAACAACTATTTTCCTTCTGTTTAAACCACAAACCCCATCCATGCCAACCTGCACTGCCGGAATCGATAAAGAGCCCGGCAAAAGGAACAAAACGGGCCCTCTTGTGCTCTATCGCTTTTGGGCGAAGTAGAGGGAGCTCGAAGTGGGCCTCGATGAGAAGATCGCCACAAGGTTTGACAGGAGACCCATGAAGATACCCTTGATCATGGCAACGCCCTGGGGGGCCCCACGGTGGCGTTCACTGAGAATACTGACATAGGCCGCATCGAACCACATGCGCCTTGTGTTGACGAATTGAAATCCGTGATCAGAGAGCAAGCGGCTCATGTCTCGTCGCCGAAAGTGGAATAAATGCCTAGGAGTGTCATATGCCGCCCAATTGGTTCGATAATGTTGTGCATCCCAACTTTCTCTGTCTGGCACAGCGATTACCAGTAACCCGCCAGCCATCATTCGTGCGTGGAGTTTGTCTAGGGTGCCGTTCAGATCATAGACGTGTTCTAGTACATGCCAAAGGGTGATGATCTGAAACTGCCCGTTTGCGGGAATCTGGTCGATATCGGGGACGATATCCAGCGTGTGGTTGCGAACAGCTTGTTCCCGCGCTGTTCCACTTGGTTCAATGCCCTGTGTGTTGTATCCTTTGCTCTTTAGGTATGCAAGGAACTCCCCAGTACCACAACCCATATCAAGCGCTTTGCCTTGTTGTTTGTATTTGGCGATTTGCTTGTGTTTGGTTTGTATTGCCCACCTTCTTACGAGTTGGTATGCGCGGTCTTGAAGGCTCGTTGATGTGTTGGTGTGGGATATGTAGTTCGTGGATTCGTAGTAAGCCCCAATGCGTGAAGCGGCTGGTCTGGGATTGGTTACGCAGAAGCCGCAACCCTTGCATGTTGTCAGGCTGAAGGATTCATGACTAACTGTTTGGTCAATGACCGAAAACAATGGCGCGAAGGCGCTCGACCCGCAAATGGGACAAGTTGTAAGGGGTTCGAGGAGCGCTTGTTCCACGTGGAACGATCGATGATTATCGGCCTAGGTAGACCATGAGAACACTGATATCGGCTGGGGAAACGCCGCTGATCCGGGATGCTTGGCCCAGGGTGCTCGGGCGGATCTTGTCAAGTTTTTGCCTGGCCTCCATTGATAGTGAGGTGAGTCGGGTGTATTCAAGTTCTGCTTCTAGCGGGATGCCTTCAAGGCGGGTTAGTTTCTCCGCGGTATTTCTCTCTTTGGATATATATCCCTCGTACTTGGCATTTATTTCGGTTTGCTCGACAACCTCGTCCTTGAGGTCACCAAAGCTGGAAGCTGTGCTTTGTAGTTTTGCCGAAATAGCTTCAAGGTCTGCGTAATTGACTTGCGGACGAAGAAGTAGGCTGTTGAGTTTTACTTTCTGTTTCAGTGGCTCTGTTCCACGTGGAACGATCACTGGGTTTGCCATGTCTGGGGAGACGCTTTCGTTTGCCAGGAAAGCGGAAATTTCCTGTGTGAGTCTTTGTTTTTTCTCTGCGCGCCTCATGCGCTCTTCGCTTGCTAGCCCTAAAGCGTGCCCCTTGGGCGTTAGTCGTAGGTCAGCATTGTCTTGTCTTAAGAGGATTCTGTACTCCGCGCGGCTTGTGAACATCCGGTAGGGCTCTTCTGTGCCCTTGGTGATCAGGTCGTCGATCAAGACCCCGATATAGGCCTCATCTCTGTTCAAGGTGAACGGCGCTTTGTCTGTGCTCTTCTGGTGTGCGTTGATCCCCGCCATCAGGCCTTGACAGGCGGCCTCTTCGTAGCCTGTTGTGCCGTTGATCTGCCCCGCGAAATAGAGGCCATCCACGAGCTTTGTTTCAAGTGTGTGTTTGAGCTGGGTTGGCGGGAAGTAGTCGTATTCCACAGCATAGCCTGGTCGGAAGATGCGCGCCTGTGAGAACCCGGGTAATTGACGGAGGGCTGCGATTTGTACATCTTCGGGAAGGCTCGTGCTGAAGCCGTTGATGTATGTTTCTACCGTGTTCCAGCCTTCTGGCTCAACAAATATCTGATGTCGG
>JANNYL010000577.1:0-1267 GCA_031410075.1 Flavobacteriales bacterium | reverse complement strand
AGCGGATCCCCGTCATCGCAGGGTGCGCCAGGTATTGCTGCCCCGCCGATCACACCTTGGCAATCCGCGATCTGTGCACCCACGCCTATCGCGATCGCACCCAGCGAAAGATCATGGTATGAGCCGGATGGTGTTGTCACCAACTTGATCGCGCGCACCATGTACTTTCCACCAGGAACGAAGAGTGCGGTTGATGTGAATTGAGTGCCGACGATCGGTGATGAATTGAGTCGGGTAATGGTCCTGTTCACATCATCGATACGATACACGTGGTAGCCGTCAACTTCTTCTTGAGAAGCTGTCCATGTGAACGTCGCGAACCACTGATCGTTCGTGGCAACAAGATCGCTCGGTGGCTTCACATACCGCATACGCACTGAAGGATCGCCCATGAGTGCCATGTGTGCCTGACCCATGGATTGTCCCTGCCAGCCGCCGTTCATCAGGCTATAATCCGAATTGGAGTTGTTCATGGTGCGTAATGCGCAATAGCCAATGGGCTCACCCATGGCCATGGGATGAAAGAACCAGTTCGGCATGCCGCTCCATACATGTGCCAACGCATTTCCGCGCGCAAGAACGGCTCGTAGAAAATTGTTCTTGTTATCCCAATCACCATAGTAGCTGCCCAGCGACATATTGAATACTCCGCCATGCATATTGCTCACCAACTGACCGATATTGAGACCGTTCTCGGTGCCGGGGAAGGCGGCCGCGTTCGGATCTGCTCCCTGCAATCCAGTGCTGCAGTGGTAGGTGAACAGGTCGTCGTAGTTCAAGTAGCGCTGAGAGAATTGGGCCTGCGTAGGCTCCAATTGAACGACTGGATCGATACCGACACAAGGTGCAGCGCTCATGTAACCAGAAGCGCCGAACGGCGTGCCTGCCCATTCCAAATTGTCCCAAACCGCAGCTGTTGTTGGAACTGTGAACGAGCCCGTTTTCCAAGCATGCGCCTTGGCGAGATAGGCGCTCAACAACTGGGCTTCACTTTCCGGGAACGTATCCAACCTCGAAAGGTCCACCCTTCCCACTTGCAATTCCACCGCTGTAGGAAAATCGTTCTGGTCCAGTTTTCCGTCACCCGGCACATTGTGGTTCCAAGTCCAATTAGAACCTGATTCGTTCACGTTAGCGTCGGTCCAGTTGCCGTTCATTTCGCCGTAATAACCATCGCACGTCCAAGCTCCTTGATGGTAAGAATGCCCGTCTGGCGAACTATTCCCGCTGTAGGGCACAGGTACATGGCCAACTATGTACACCGACT
>JANNYL010000576.1:0-9270 GCA_031410075.1 Flavobacteriales bacterium | reverse complement strand
AGTGATCCGAAAAGGTCTGTGGCTGCAGCCGTTGCGCACAAGGTCAAAACGCCCGGAGTACCCGGGTCAGGTTCGGAGGTAACGGCTACATCAACAGTCGTACTTGCGTTCAAACACGGTGCAGTGCCTTGCACTGTGTATGTGTAGGTTCCCGGTGTGCTCGTTCCCGGAGTAAAGGTCCCACCGAAAACTCCGCCGCCCGGGGCACTCCAAATGCCACCAGCATCAGGTGTTCCGCCAAGCGAGCTGAACAAATTTGTCGCTGGACTTGTCACGCAGAACAATTCGGCACCGGAAAGGCCAGGGTCTGGAGGCGTTTGTATCGAAATGGTCACTGTACTACTGACGCTCACACACGGCAACGGGACATCGATGGTGTAGGTATACACTCCAGTTGCATCCGATCCGGGATCGAAGAGGCCGCTGTGAGCTCCGCCACCAGGAGTGGTCCAATTGCCACCAGCATCCGGCGATCCGCCTAACACTAGAAAGAGATCCTGAATAGCGCCGCTCTCGCAAAGTGTGATGCTGCCATCAATTCCCGGATCAGGCAGGGAAAGCACGGATACCGTTACAGTTGCGCTTGCATTCGCACAAGGTGCATTAGCCGATACAGTGTATGTGTAGTCTCCAACTACACTTGCTCCGGGAGTGAACATTCCATTGCTCGCGCCACCGCCCGGAGCAGTCCATGTTCCACCAATATCGGGCGTTCCACCAAGTTCAGCGAACAGGTTGGTGGCCGGGCTTGAAATGCATAATGCGACCGCACCATCAGTCCCCGCATCAACGGGGTTGTTCTGCGGGACCGTTACGGTTGCTTGATCATTGGCGCATGGAGCGAGTGCTGTGACCAAGTAAGTGTACACGCCGGGTGTGCTGGTGCCGGGCGTGTAGGTTGCTGTTGCTGCACCACCACCGGGAGCTGTCCATGCACCACCGGCATCGGGACTTCCACCGAGCAAGGCGAAGAGATCAACAACAGCGCCATCGGCACAGACCGTTGTTGCACCATCAGACCCCGCATCAACGGGATTATTCTGCGTAACCGTTACGGTTGCTTGATCATTGGCGCATGGAGCGAGTGCCGAGACCGAGTATGTGTAAACGCCTGGTGCGCTGGTGCCGGGCGTGTAGGTTGCTGTTGCTGCACCACCACCCGGCGCTGACCATGCACCACCGGCATCGGGACTTCCGCCGAGCAAGGCGAAGAGATCAAAAACAGCACCATCGGCACAAACGGGTGTGGCACCATCGGTCCCTGCGTCAACGGGGTTGTTCTGCGTAACCGTTACGGTTGCTTGATCATTGGCGCATGGAGCGAGTGCTGTGACAGAGTATGTGTACACGCCGGGTGCGCTGGTGCCGGGCGTGTAGGTTGTTGTTGCTGCACCGCCACCGGGCGCTACCCATGCACCACCGGCATCGGGACTTCCACCGAGCAAGGCGAAGAGATCAACAACAGCACCATCGGCACAGACCGTTGTTGCACCATCGGTACCGGCATCCGCATTGGTGTTCACCGTTACAGTAACGGTCGCCTGATCGTTACCGACGCATGGCAGAGTTGCATATACGGTGTACGTATATACACCGGTGCTGCTGGTCGATGGATCAAAGGATCCAGTGCTTGCAATACCACCTGGTCCTGTCCATGTTCCGCCTGCATCGGGCGAACCTCCTAAAAGCGCGAACAAATTGAACGACGCCGCGGTCTCACAAATGGTCATGGCTCCGTCAATACCGCCGTCCGGTGGCTGAACCACCGTAACCGTTACCTGGTCTGTGCCCACGCAGGCCGGGTGACCTTGTTGGTAGGCACTTACCGTATAGGTGGTTGTAGTGGTAGGTGACGCGATGGGGTTCGAGATACCCGCGTTGTTCAGCCCGGTCGCCGGTGTCCAACTATAAACGAACGGAGCATTGCCTCCGCAATCAACAACACCGCTCCAAGTGATCCCGCCAGCGAATGGAGGTGTATCCAGAAAGATCGAATTACCGTCACTGTCGAGGATCTCGTAGCTGTGTTCTCCATTGTACAGGAAACTCGCATTGTAGTCGAGACTTACTACATCCCCATCTTGAAGGGTAAGAACGAGGAATCCCGCAGTGCCATCCAGTAGCGTCCAATCCTCTGAGATACCATTGACATCAACAGTAAGAGAAGCGCCATCCCAACCATCTCCAAAGGAATCATAGAGCCAGATGGTCCAATTACAATCCGGCGCAGGTGCATTGTTCACCGCTGTAGCATTCAGCTGCGTATTGCTTCCGGCACAGATGCTCACATCCGGTCCTGCATCCACATCGGGACCTTCAGTCACCGTGATCGTGATCGTGGTATCGTAATCACATCCAAAATTGTCGATCGCATGGTACACGTAATTGAACGTGCCCGTCACGGCACTGGTCATGCACATGTCTTCACATGCGTTGGCGGTGCTGACTATGTTAGGCCCCGTCCACCAAGTGCTATCACAGCCAAGACCATAAGTCGGCGTGAATTCAATGAGGTCGTCATAGAGTGACGCATCGAATTCGATATTCCAACTACATAGGAACCCATTGTCCAACGCCCACATGTCGCATACCTGGATCGTCCATGTTCCGTTCAAGGGCGACCCTACCAGACCATTGAGCGGGTTCAGACTTTCGTAACTACCTGGCAAAAGGGTTCCTCCCGCATTGTCCACCCACGTGCCGTTGGTGGCGCCGGGATCGAAGCAGTAGGTCCAGCATTCACCGGGGAGCGGGTTGGCATCATCAAGATCGTTGGGAACCCCGAGAAATGTTGCGGCGCCACCTTGCTGGTGCATGATCACCGTTTGACCGTTCGGGCTGATGATGCTGATGACCAGATCGCCAATGAAGCTGTGCTCGATATCCAGACAGATCTGACCAAGCTGATTCACGTTTGCCAATGTGGAACCGGGAGGAAACTGTGTGAAAGTCAGATCGGAAATGAAGCACTCGCCCACATTGTCGGGCAGCATCACACCATCGCCGAAGTCGATACCGGGTAGTTCATTCCAAGTGGTGGCGTTCACTTGACCGCTCAGACAGATCTGTTCGCCGACACACCCGGACAAGGTTCCTCCGGTGCCGTTGAAATCGGGTGTGGTTCCCACCAGCACTTCCAGGTCCAATCGGTTCACACTGCTGCATCCATTGTTGTCCGTTACATAAAGTTGTACCACGTAACCACCCTCGTTGGCGAACGTGTGCGAGGTGTTAGGGCCTGCGGTTGTGGTGCTCGTACCATCTCCCCATACCCATGTGTAACTCGCGATGCTTTGGCCCGCAGCCGCTGTGGAAGCACTTCCATTGAAGGTGATACTCTCGCCTTGACAGATGTGGGCCGGAGCTGCTTCGCCCATCACTGCTGCCGCAACCGGACGAGTGCATGGAACATAACACGTGATGCTACCGGCGAATACACCCGTGCCGGCATTATTGCTGTGCCATACGAAGGTCAAGCAGCCACTGGTATTCCCGTTCGTAGCGGAAATGATCTGCCCCTGGAGCGAGTTGCCCGTGTAGTTGCCAATAACAGCCGCAGCTGTGCTGTTGCCATCGTACACTGTCATGTTGTCGATAGGCGCACCACCGGCGACACTGAACTGAGCTGTGATAAAATTCACAGAGATCGCATCGCCCGGATTGTCAGGACAGATCGTGTACGTGAAGTCCTCGTTGTTTGAATATCCTGAAGCTCCTTGTCCACCACTGTCCAGAAAAGCTCCGACGCAAGTGTTGACCTGCATATTGCCTATCTCGAAGGCTTGCGCGTATGTTCTCTCTATCGAGAACAGAAGGGCAATTACTGCAACGACAGGCGTGAGGAATCCCTCCCTGCGCTTTCGAGCAGAACCCTGGTGAAGGGGATTAACGCGAGTGGTCGATCGTAAAGTCAAACCATTAGGCGGCCTTGTTGGGGTCTGGTCGGCGTGCTGAATTTATCAGCGGGGGTAACATAGAAAGACAATTTTGGACGAATCCATCAACCGCATCGACGGAAAAAAAACGCAAGCGTTGATCCAACGGATCAGCCGGTTCCAGAAAAACCCTTGAAAGACCGCCTAGCTTGAGAGGGTCAGTATAGGACCGTCACGTGCCCCATCAACTCGTACCCTTGCTTGGTGTATGCCGATCGTGCGAGTAATCGCCAAGCATAAACACCATCCTTTACCAGCGCACCATTGTACCCACCGTCCCAGCCTTCGCCGCGGTCCGTTGTTTCGAAGATCTTCTCACCCCAACGGTCAAAGACCATGAGCAGGAATTCTTCTGTGTCTATATCATCGCCCAGAACGAACAATTGATCATTCGTGCCGTCGCCATCGGGAGTGAACGCGTTCGGAACAAAGACCAGGAATTCGTCAGCGACTTCCACTGGATGAACAACGGTATCAGTGCATCCGAGGTAGTTGGCCACCACCAGTTGCACGATGTATGTGTTGCCCACTTGGTTCGGAAAGACAAACACTGGATCCGGGCCTTGTGCCGTGTCCAATCCTGCGAAATCCCAGTCAAAACTTACAGCGTACGGATCACTTTCTTCCATGAAATGCACTTCTGGCGCCAACACGGAAACAGGGTTCGGTGTCCAACTGAATTCAGCGATCGGCACGTTCGCCACATTGATCATGTTGTCCACGGTGGTCGTGTCGAAGCAGCCATTGGGCCATTGCACAACAGCGGTAATATCATACAGGCCAGGATCAGAGAACGTGTGGCCAACGGTTCCCGTGGGGCCGGGGATGAGAATGCCATCGCCGAAGTTCCATTGGGCCAGCGCACCTCCAGTGGTATCGGTAATATGGAACCGGGTGAAGAAGGGATCGCATCCAAGCACACTGTCAGCGGTTATGATCAGTTCAGGGATAGGCAATACATCCAGCCAGACACAGCGGGTGATGTCCGGTGTTTCGCAACCATCTGTAAGGGTCATGCAGAATTGCTGCGAATTCTCTTCATTCACAATGAGATTTGTATCTGAGGAAAACCCATTGCCCCAGTCGAACGCGAAGGCACCGTCACCGCCTGCAATATTCTCCGGCGCAAGAAGTACGTTCACATTGGGGCAAGTGACAACCGTGTCGATCAGATCGAAGGAGAGCAATGGGTTCACTTCCACACTTGTGTATAGCGTATCACTGATACAATTGTTGGGGTCGGTGGCCCAAGCGTAGTAGTTCGAAAGTGCAGTGGGGGACAGGATGAGCGGTGTGCCAAGCGCTCCGGTGTTCCAATGGTAGGTCAGCAAGCCCGAGCCACCTTGGGCGGCAGCCACCAGCGTTGCGGTTCCCGTTCGGCATATCAATGTGTCATCGTTCAAAAAGAGCATCTCCACCGGCGGGGGTTCATTGATGAACGCCATCAAGGAGTCCTGGCAACCGTTGCCATTCAAGCCTTCGCTAACGAGCACGGAATAGGTTCCTCCTGAGCCGAAGTAAATGTCCCCAGTTGCGGTCAATGTGGATTGAACGATCATACCGTTCGCGTCCGTCCACGTATAGTTCCATGGCCCGCCATTCCCTGTAGTGATCACCTGTATGCTGCCCGTTCCGTCATTGTTGCAAATGGCATCCACAACCACACTGTCATTCTCCAAATTGGTTAGCGGGTTCACCAGAACACTATCACGATCCGAACACATCGGATGACCAACAGGAACCACATAGGCGACGTACCATGTGGGTACTGTTGGTGATGCCTGCGGTGCAGGAATGGTTGCGTTCGTTAGCCCCGCAGCAGGGGTCCATTGATAGGCCACCGGGCCCACCGGTATGGGTGGGATGAGGTTCGCGTTCAATTGCACCGGGTCGCCGCAGTTGGCCGGAAGGGTGGAGGTGACGCTTATTACGGCAGCAGGATTGACCGTGATCGTGAGTGTTGTATCGTAGGTGCAGCCGAAATCATCCGTTACGGTATAGGTGTAATCGTAGTTGCCGCTGCTCGGGGGCTGCACTGTGATAATGTCGCAACCGGGTTGCTGTGCTGTGATGTTCGGTCCGCTCCAAAAAGTACTGTCGCAATCCGCACCATAGGTCGGGGTGAACTCTTCTACCACCGGGTAGAGCGCTGGAGCTATTTCAATGCTCCAACTAAAAATGAATCCGTCATCGGATCCTTGGTCGTCAGTCACACATAATGTCCATCCGCCGTTCAGATCGCATCCGTTCCATCCAGAAAATGACTCTTCGGAAGTATAGGTTCCCGGTATCATCGCATTGCCTGGAAGGTTCCCTGCGGTTACCCAGTAATTATTGTTACACTCTGCCGTGATCGTTCCCAGTGTAGCCATGTTCGCAAAGCAATACTGCCAGCCTATGCCAGGAATGCCATCCGCACCAGCGTCATTCGCGTCGCCTAAATATGTTCCGGGGAATGCAGTGTTGTTCCCATCGAAAAGCATCACGCTTTGTCCTCCTGGGCATTCTAGTGTAACTATCAGGTCGCCGATCCAGCTATGCTCCATGGTGAAGCAGATCTGTTCAATATCGGTTGGGCTGGTGAGTATTGTTCCTGCGGCGAACCCGGTGATCGAGATATCGCTACAGTACGTAACACCGTTACCATCCGGTAATTGCACTTGGCCTTCAACCACTGGTGCGGGGACGCTCGTCCATACAGTACCCACCACACTACCTTCCAACGTGGCCGTCTCACCCACGCAAATACTCGCGGGAGCGAATTGTGTACCGGACAGGTCAGGAACGGTTCCTGCTTGCACAACCGCGGATGCATAGTTCACGCTAACGCACCCGATGTTGTCCACTGCACGCATCGTCACCGTGTATTGCCCTGGAGAGGAGAACGTGTGGTTCGTTGTTATCCCACTAGCTGTTGTGCCATCACCGAAGTCCCAATCGTAACTACTAATGGAAAAGCCGGCTGCTGCGCTTGATCCTGATGCATCGAATGTGACGTTATCAGCTGGACAGATCTTCAATGGATCCGCTGACAACGGCGTGATCACACCAACGGGTTCCGCACAGGGCTGGTCGCAGAGGATCAGTGCTTCCCAACCTGCGCCTTCACCGATGCCATCCGAGATGAATTCGAATGTGAGGCAATCCGAGGTAGCGATCAGTACAAGGCCTGCAAAGCTTGAAAGCGTTCCGATGTCGACGATCGGTGAGGCGGTCGATGGTCCGTCATAGACGATCAACGTATCTCCGGGTCCAAGGTCGAACGAATTGAACGCGGCTTGGGTTACTGCCCCAGGAATGCCCGGGCAGAAAGCAATGGTAAAGCTCTCTCCAGGTCCATAGGATTGGTCGAACCCACTATCGAAAAAAGTCGCATTGCACAGATCCTGCGTTCCGCCTTCGCTCACCAGAACGATGGGTTGGGCGATGGTTCCGGCGGATACCAGCAACAAAGACACAACCAATAATGGACGAGAAAGAAGTCTGAGAAACAGGATCATAGTGCTTTGGAGAACCACAAGAACAGCCGCCGCGAAGATCCCATTCCTTCAGCTCACATGGCTACTTAAGAACACTCGATGTTGGAGTGCTTGCAAAAGAGACCTACTTGATGAGCGTTACATGTCCCATCAACTCTCGCCAGCCACCGGTACTGACGACTTGGTACACCACGCGGTAGGCGTAAACATCCTGTTTCAATATCTCGCCGCCACCGTTCAATTGCGTACCGTCCCAACTGATCAGTGGATCCGTAGTGGAGAAAACAACTTGGCCCCAGCGGTCGAAGACATCCAGTTCGAAGAAGGCGATGTCGTCCATGTTGCTGGTCATCATCCAAGCATCGTTGGTGCCGTTGCCATCCGGAGTAAAGCTGTTCGGAGCATAGGTGTACAGCACATCATCGATAGTGACGTCGTTACACACTGTATCCGTGCAACCATGGTTATCGAAAGCGGTAAGGCAAACGGAGTATACGCCAGGGTATCGGTTATCGAAGGTGAACACCGGAGCTTGCTCAGTGGTACTTTGAAGTCCGGCAATATCCCACAGCCAGGCGGTGCTGTTCTGCGAGTAATTGTAAAAGGTGATCGTGGGTGCATCCACGTTCGCAGGGATGGGAATATGATTGAACTCGGCGATCACCTCGAACGGTTCGGGCAAACCAACTTGTCCTGTTCCTATGCACCCGAACGCATCCTGAATGGCAATGTCGTACACACCCATCGCCAAGCTGTCTTT
This sequence comes from Flavobacteriales bacterium, assembly GCA_031410075.1. GTDB lineage: Bacteria > Bacteroidota > Bacteroidia > Flavobacteriales_F > PHOS-HE28 > PHOS-HE28. The sequence goes on along the minus strand of JANNYL010000576.1, from coordinate 1,096 downwards.
CGTGTCGGTCAATTGATAGGTACTTCCTCCATTGAAACTGTATACCACAGCCTCGGGATCAATGATCTTGATAGATCCGTTGCTTTCACCAAAACACCAAGGCTCAATGAAACTCGTAGAGTCTATCTCGAGAAGAACGCGCTGGCCAATGGTATAAGTTGCACTCGTTGTGCATTGGTTCTCATCGAAGACATCCACCGAATATTCACCGGCACAGATCGCTTGGGCCAGCGCCGCATTGCTGCCCGCCACATTCGCGCTCCAATTGTATGTGAACGCTCCGTTCCCACCAGTCGTGGCAACGCTTGCTGTGCCATCACAGTCCCCGAAACACACAGCATCAACAGGTGACACGGTCGCTTGCAGCGGTGTTGTGAACGTGATGATCACACTGTCGATCAAGTAGCAGATCGCCCCGTCATCCTCGATCCAGTAGAACATCGCTGGGCCGCTTCCTGGTCCTGCGATCGTCGTCTGCGGACTCGATGCATTGCCGAAAACATAACCTGCGGGTCCACTCCAACTACCAGTTCCAGTATTTCCAATGGAGGCACTTACGCCATAGGTGAGCGCACAGATCGTTGAATCCGGACCTGCATTCACGATCCCGCAACATGCTGGATCGCTCGCTGGGATAACATCGATCTCCAGATCAGCTGTGCCGATGCAGCCCAAATTCGTGGTAACCGTGTACGTGTAGGTGCCCTCCGCGTCTATTGAAGGGTCGAATGTGCTGGGCACCACCGCATTGCTGCTATTGGTCCAAACACCTCCAGCATTCGGGGTGCCGCCCAACATGGTGATCATATCGAAGGCAGGTGGGTAGGCGCACACAACAATGGATGTATCCGTACCAGGATCCAATCCGGGGTCAATGGACACAGTTACGTTATCACTCGCTGTGCAAGCGGGATGGGCAGTAGGCCACGCCGTGACCGTGAAGACCGTGTTGCTCGTAACCAAGGCTGAAGGGTTGCCGATGTTCGGGTTCGAGAGCCCTTGAGCAGGTGTCCAACTGTAAGACATGGGATCCCCTTGACCGTTCTGGATGGAAGCGATAAGCGGTACCGGGTTATTGCAGATCACCTGATCCGGG
>JANNYL010000575.1:0-2768 GCA_031410075.1 Flavobacteriales bacterium | reverse complement strand
AAGTGCCTCAGCACCACGTCCACTCGTCACTCACCACTCGCCACTCGCTACTTGATAGCGATGCGCGACCTCTTCCGCTTCCTCTTCCGCCAACGGATCAACATTCTGTTCCTGCTGCTACTTGGCATCTCGATCGCATTGGTCGTGAGTGGGAACATGCACCAACGCGCTCAAGCGATCAGTAGCAGCAACCGAGCGATCGCAAGCATCTATGGTGCTCGTAACGGCATAACCGAATTCGCGAGTTTGCGCGATGTGAACCGCGACCTCGCCCAGCAATTGGCTGTGGAGCGTGAAAGGAACAGGATGATAGTGGTGAAGGGGGATACTGGGCGAACCGTTTTGGATTCGATCCGTCAACTACGCTATCGATTCTATTCAGCGCAAGTGATAAACAGCACGGTTCAAAAGGAGAAGAACTACATCACACTGGACAAAGGATCGAACGATGGTATTCGCGAGAACATGGGTGTTATCGGCGTGAAGGGTATCGTGGGCGTGGTGCGCGAGACAAGTCCGCACTTCTCGTCCGTGATCAGCGTGCTGAACATCGACCACGCGGCCAGCGCGCAATTGCGCGGAACGAAATACTTCGGCCAACTCCGCTGGGACACGCATGATCCGAACATCATCCACCTCGCGGATATTGACAAGCACGTTCCTGTTCAAATAGGGGACACGGTGGAGACCAGGGGTAGTGAGCGGGTCTATCCGCCAGGTATAGTGGTCGGTGTGGTGGAAAGCGTTTTGAACGACCCGAGCGTGCCTTTCCATGTGATCAACGTTCGCCTTAGCGAAGACCTGACCCGTTCAGGGTACGTGCATGTTATTGGTGACTTGATGCGGATAGAGTTGAACAGGCTGGACAGTTCGGAAAAAGCGGATTCCAAATGATCGGGACCGTTATCGCCAATTTTTTCCGGTTCCTGATCCTTGTATTGCTGCAGGCGTTGGTGATCGACCATGTGGACCTGGCCAATGGCTGGGTGGTACCCTATCTCTATGTGCTCTTCCTGTTGATGCTACCCCTGGACACACCGCCATGGGCAGCGCTTCTGATCGGCTTCTTCACAGGTATGGTCATGGATCTTTTCAGCAGCACACCTGGCTTGCACGCGAGCGCATGTACGGTGATGGCCTATGTGCGCACGTTACTGCTGCGTGCCTTGGCGCCGCGCGAAGGGTATGACCAGGGACAACGTGCTACCGTGGCTGACATGGGCCTGGCGTGGTTCATGACCTATGCCGGTCTGCTCGTACTTGTCCATCACCTGTGGTTGTTCTATATGGAGGTATTCCGTTTTGACGGGTTCATTGTAACGTTCGCACGCGTTATCGCAAGCTCTGCGGCTACGCTCGTCCTCTGCCTATTGGCACAATTGCTCATGGCGCGAGCAACTCGCAACCGATGAACTTCGACGATCGCAAATTCGTCTTGATCGCCACGGTGATCTTCGTCTGTGCCGTGTTCGTATTACGCTTGTTCTGGATACAGGTGGTGGACGATCGTTGGACCGCTCGCGCAGCGGACATAAGCGAACGCAAGGTCACGGTCTTCCCTTCTCGCGGTCTGGTGTACGATCGTCATGGCGAGTTGCTCGTTGCGAATACGCCGGTGTACGACATCCTTGTTGTGCCAAGGGAAGTGAAGCCGTTCGACACCTTGGCGCTTGCCCAATTGGTTGGTGTATCGCCTATCGATGTGCGGGAACGATTGCAGAAGGCGAAAGCTTACTCGGGTTATAAGCCCAGTGAATTCGAACGCCAGATCACGGCTGACCAATATGCGGGCATCGCCTTGCACTTGCGCAAATACCCTGGCTTCTACGCCCAAAGCCGCACACTGCGTACCTACCCACAACGCATAGGTGCACATATGCTGGGCTACCTCAGCGAAGTGAATGCGAAAAAGGTGGAGCAGGACCCGTACTACAAATCAGGCGACGTGATCGGAGTTGGTGGATTGGAGCAGTATTACGAACCTCAACTGCGCGGCAGGCGCGGGGTGAAATACGTGGTCGTAGATGTGCACAACAACGTACAGGGAGCCTTCAAGAACGGTCAATACGACACCCTGGCTTTCGAAGGCCAGAACCTCTACACCAGCATTGATGCCAGAATGCAGGCCTATGGTGAACGCCTGATGGCACATAAGAAAGGCAGCATCGTAGCCATAGATCCCAAGACCGGCGGCATCCTGGCGCTTGTGACAAGTCCAGGATATGACCCCGAACTGCTCGTGGGCCGTGTGCGCAACCAGAACTACAAATTGTTGCAGCAGGATTCGTTGAACCCGCTTTTCGATCGTGCGCTGCAGGCGCAGTATCCGCCCGGTTCCATTTTCAAGCTGGTACAAACACTTACCGCATTGCAGGAAGGCGTGATAACACCAGAGACCGGATTTCCGTGCAACAAATCGTTGGTGGGCTGTCACAACCACCCGAACGCACAGGATGTGGCACATGCTATTCAATACTCTTGCAACCCTTATTTCTACCAGGTCTTCAAAAAAGAGATCGAGCAGGACAAAGACCCGAGTCGTTTCAAGGATGCAGCTTTGGGCTTAGCACAGTGGGAGCCTTACATGTTGAGTTTCGGCTTGGGAAAACGTCCGCCGATAGATCTACCCTCGGCAAAAGGCGGGCGTATACCGAACGTGGCGTACTATGACAAGCGGATCGGCCCGGGGGCTTGGGCGTTCAGCAACATCTACTCCGTAAGCATCGGTCAAGGCGAGGTGGAAGTGGTGCCAGTTCAGATGGCGAACC
>JANNYL010000574.1:0-15691 GCA_031410075.1 Flavobacteriales bacterium | reverse complement strand
GGTACGGCCTTTTTGGCCGTACCAGCGATCGCGGAGAAAACTCCAGCGGCACCTGTCAGCGAACAGAAGCCACCTGCCCAGCAACCAGCACCGCCCATGCCTCTCGAGGCGAAGAACATCGACTCGGGTGGAAATACACCGCCGAGATCCAAGCCCGTTATTAAACCAGCGGAAAAAACCACTCCCAAGGGCCCCACCCTTGCTGATAAGCTCGAGCACGCACCCGTGGCCGACCTTCACAAGGCGATCGCTCTAAGCCAGAAATTCTGGTTCGTAGCAGAACTTTTTGCAGGGCAACGTGAACGCTATGAGAAGGCTATCGACAGCATCAATGGCCTGAGAACAATTGATGAAGCCACGTCTTTTATAGCCGCCGAAGTGCTCAGTAAAACAGGCAAGCCACCGGCTGAGGATGCCGTCAAAGCGTTCAGCGAACTGGTGGAACGACGTTTCAAATAACTGAACCGGAATGAGCAAGTGCGTCCTGATCCTGGTCACCGGTCTTTCATTGACATCTTGTGCGAGCGCACAGAACTTACCCTCTGTTAAGGACAAGGCCCGGGCGTATGTGAACGCGCTTGCAGGCCCCGAAATGTATGGGCGCGGTTATGTGATGGAGGGGGATCGGATCGCGGCGGATTGGATCGAGCAACAATTCGACAGGCTCGGTTTGGAAAAGCTCCATGAACATCGTTTCCAGCCGTTCACATTCCCGGTGAACACGTTCCCTGACAGTGTGCGCTTGTCCGTGGATGGCAAAGCCCTTGTTCCGGGTGTGGATTTCATTACGGACCCGGCGAGTGGCTCTTCAGAAGGTGAGTTCCACTTGGTTCCATTGGTGCTTGAAGACCTGCTAAGTCCGGAACGCAAAGCCATGACCATGGGTGTGTTGGTGGGCAACTTGGCGTATCTCGATTTCCCGCTTACCACGAACCGTGATACGCTCGCCCTGTATGCTCAATTGGAGGCTGAAGTGGTTCGCTATTCACCTGTATTGCGCAAGGCTCAAGGCAAACTGACATGGAGCGTTGCCGGGGAGCAAAAACGCAATGCGGTGCTCGAAGTGAAACCGGAATTCATTCCGGACAGTTCGCAGACCGTGTCGATCCACGTGAGGAACACATTCATTCCACGACACTCCGCACGCAACGTTTTCGGCGTGGTGGAAGCCAAGGGCGGCAGCAAGGACTGGATCGTGGTTTCTGCACATTACGATCATCTCGGCCACATGGGACCCGATGTGCTCTTCCCCGGCGCGAACGACAACGCGAGCGGGATGAGCATGCTGTTGTGCCTTGCCGAAGAGATCAAGAACCACCCGCTGAAGAAGAACGTATTGTTCATCGCCTTCGCGGGCGAAGAAGCAGGTTTGCAAGGCAGCACCTGGTGTGTTACCGATCGTCCGATCGACCTGTCAAGTATCCGCATGATGATCAACCTGGACCTGAACGGAACTGGGGAAGAAGGCATCACGGTGGTGAACAGCACCGAGCAGCAAAAACTGTTCGATGAACTGGTGGCGATCAACGCGAAAGAGAAGCTGTTGACGGTGGTAAAGCCTCGGGGTCCGGCATGCAATAGCGACCACTGCCCCTTCGTGCAGAAAGGCGTACCAGCGGTGTTCATCTACACCATGGGCGGCATCAGTGCGTACCACGATGTGTTCGATAAACCGGAGACACTACCCCTCACGGAATTTGACGATCTCTATCGTTTGCTGGCTGCAGCGCTGAAGACGATCTGATGTCCGCAGGTAAACTCATTCTGGTCCCCACGCCCATCGGCAACTTGGAGGACATCACCCTTCGTGCGATCCGTGTTCTTGGCGAAGTGGATGCGGTGATCGCTGAAGACACGCGCGTGAGCGGGCGGTTGTTGCAGCACCTCGGCATCAGCAAGCCGTTCATTCCCTTCCATGCGCACAACGAGCATCACGTATTGGAGAACATCATCGCCCGGCTGCAACAGGGCGGCACCTTCGCATTGGTGAGCGACGCGGGCACACCAGCTATCAGCGATCCAGGCTTTCTGCTCGTGCGTGCTTGCGTTAAGGCAGATATCGTAGTTGAGACACTCCCGGGCCCTACCGCTTTCGTACCCGCGCTCGTGAACAGCGGATTGCCCTGTGACCGCTTCACGTTCGAAGGCTTTCTTCCGGTGAAGAAGGGCCGGCAGACGCGATTGACCGAATTGAGAACGGAGACGCGCACCATGGTTTTCTATGAAAGCCCGCACCGCATCGTGCGCACGCTGAAGGATCTCGCGGAGGCCTTCGGCGGTGATCGCCAAGCCAGCGTTTCGCGGGAGCTGAGCAAGATGTTCGAGGAGAACGCGCAAGGAATTTTGGCGGAACTCATCGCGCATTTCGGTGCGAAGGATCCGAAAGGAGAATTCGTGGTTGTCGTTGCGGGTGCTACGGACAGGGACCGAACGCCTGATCCACTCGTGTAACGTCAAGAAGTAACATGGCTTCCGAAGAATTCATCACGGTTGCCATATTCACGTTGCCCCATGAAATGGCCGTGTCCCGTGCCCGGTTGGAATGGGAAGGGATAGAATGCTTCGCGAAGGATGAGCACACTGTGGCAGCGCACCCACTGTATTCGAATGTGATCGGTGGGATCAAGTTACAAGTGCAGATCTCGGATGTTGCCCGCGCGCGCGAGATCCTCTTTGAAACTGGGGCCTTGTTGAAAGACGAACAACCCGTGGACCTGGGGAGAGAAGTATCCCAACAGGTGGCCGACATGCTTGGATTCCCTTCTGTTCCAGCCAAGCGGATGAGACTGGTCGCATGGGGACTCATCGCTCTGGTTGTTGTGCTGCTTGTTCTTCTGGCCTGAGACATGTCTCCTGAACCGATAGAACCCAGATGCCCAAAGTGTGGTTCTGACAATATCCGGAGGCAACGGTATGCCAAGCGTGCATTCGGTTGGGCAATGCTGCTTTTCGGCGTTCCCTTACCGGTCAAGGGGGCCAACTGGTTCTGCTTCGACTGCCGGGCGGAGTTCAAGCCAACAACAAAGAAGCGGGACTCGGGGACTTGATCAACCTTGGCCTACAACCACCCCTTCTCTACCACCTCCCGCGCATGGTAGGTGATGATGAGATCGGCGCCGGCACGTGCGAAGGCGTGCAGGTTCTCCAGGGTCATCAAGCGTTCATCGATCAGTCCTGCGGCGGCGGCGATCTTCACCATGCTGTACTCGGCGCTCACGTTGTAGCAGGCGAGCGGCAGGTCAGTGCGTTGACGCAGCTGGGAGATGATGTCCAGATACGCGAGCGCAGGTTTCACCATCAGGATATCGGCGCCTTCGTCCTCATCGAGCAATGCTTCGCGCATGGCTTCGCGGCCGTTGCGAGCGTCCATCTGATAAGAGCGTCGATCGCCGAAGCCCGGTGCGGAACCTGCGGCTTCCCGGAACGGCCCGTAGTAGGCGGAAGCGAATTTGACCGCGTAGCTCATCAGCGCCGTGTTCGTGAAACCATCGGCATCGAGACCTTTGCGCATCGCACCGATACGACCGTCCATCATATCGCTCGGCGCGACCATATCAGCACCGGCTTGTGCGTGCGCGAGTGCCATCTTCACCAGACGTTCAACACTCGCATCGTTCACCACCTCGTGATCGTGCACGATGCCACAATGCCCGTGTGTGGTATAGGCGCATAGGCAGACATCGGTGATCACATAGAGATCCTGGCCGAACGCCTTCTTCAGTTCGCGGATAGCGGTGGGCACCACACTGCGATCGTTCCATGCGGCATCCCCTTGTTCACTCTTCGGCTCTTGCACCCCGAATAGCAAGACCTTGTTGATACCGAGTTTCAATCCTGCTTCCACATCAGTGAGCAACGTATCCACCGTGAAGTGATCGATGCCCGGCATTGCAGCGATGGGATCCCTCATGCCTGTTCCCGGTTTCACGAAATACGGGTAGATGAACTGGTTTCTGTTTACGCGCGTCTCCGCAAGGGCTTCGCGTATCACAGGATCCTTGCGAAGGCGTCGTGGCCGGTTCAACAGGTCCATGGTTCGTTCAGGTTGAAAGATTGAATACGGCATCCATCAATGCCATCTCGTTGCTGGCCCATGGGAGGATGGCGCTTACCCCGGATAGCTCTTGGATGCGTTGCGCGGTGCTGGTTCCCATGGCGATGCACGCCTCGAAGGTGTGCAGTTTCACGATAGCGTTCAAGGCACTGGCGTTATCGGGACTGGTCACAATGGCGATATCCGCCTCCGGGGCTTTCACGAAATGTATCGGCTGCATGCGGTACACGTGCAGGTCGATCGCGTTGCCTGCGGGCATAACGCGTTGCACGGTGCGTTGGCCTTCGGTGGCACACGGGAACAACACACGCTGCGATCCAAAACGTTCAACATAATCCGCAGCGATGATGGGCGTGTCGGGGCCATCGCCAATGAACGCCACCTCGGCGCCGTGTGTGCGGAGCTCTTCCGCCGTGCCCGCGCCGATCGCATCACAGGGTGCCTCACTGAGCGAACCGCCACCCTCAACGAAGTAGCGCACCGCATTGCGTGAGGTAAAGAACAGACGATCGAACTCACCGGGCAATGCGAATGGAACGCCCGCCGGTGTGAACAAGGGCAGCGCGTTCAAGCGCACACCGTGTGCCTTGAGCACACGTGCCATCAACGCATCGCTTTTCAGTTCGCGGGTGATCAGTACGTTGAGGGAACGCACTGGTCCCTGCAGTCGCCGCACAGCTTCTTCCGCCAACGCATTGGCATCGGTTCCGGCAAGGTGGATCCGCTTGGGCATCTCCTCCCAGGTACGCGCTGCTGAAGCCCAAAGACTGAAGCCGTTCTCGTTCTTCACCGCATGCACGCCGAGCGGCACTTGGCAGCCGCCGCGGTAGCCGAACAGCACCGCGCGCTCCAATCCAACGCACAAGGCGGCACGATCGTCATGCAGATCTTCCGCAGCGGCATTCGCACGGACATCCGCTGCGCGTGATTGCACGGCCAGCGCGCCCTGCGCAGGCGCGGGCACGAACCAACGGGGATCGAGCGTACGCACCACGAAGTCAGATAGGTCGAGTCCCAAGCGATCGATGCCGGCCTTCGCCAAGAGGATCGCGTCGTACCCGCCGCTACGCAGCTTTTCCACACGTGTGGGCACGTTACCGCGCAGGTCATTGATCGTCACATCGGGACGGAACATCCTCAACTGCGACTTGCGACGTGCGGAAGAAGTACCGACGATCGCACCCTGCTTCAATTCGAGTGTACGCTTCGTATCCAAGGCTTCACGCCGGATGATGAGCAGCTCTTCGCATGCGGCTCGCCCAGCGATGGCTGCGATGTGCAGGCCCGCTGGGTCACGTGTTTCCAGATCCTTGCAACTGTGAACGGCGAGGTCGATCGTACCGGCCAACAACTCGTTTTCGATCTCCTTGGTGAAGAAGCCCTTGCCCTCCATCTTGTCGAACCCGATGTCCTGGACCTGATCGCCTTTCGTCTTGATGATCCGCTGTTCACTCGGGTGGCCGAGCGTCTTCAACCGTGCTTCGATGTGATCCGCTTGCCAAAGCGCGAGGCGGCTTCCGCGCGTACCGATCACGAGCGGACGATCGCTCATGAGCGAGCCACTTCCACCTTGGTCGAACGCTGTCGCTCTTCCAAGATGATGCGCTTGGCCAGCTTCATCGGCACGCTGATGTACTTCCGTTCCATATGGTCGAGCACGTTGGCGAGCACCTCGCGCGATCGATCATCCAATGTGGCGATCTCCTTGGCGAAGACCTCGTTCACCGCACGTTCGCGCAGCGCCTTCACCTCTTCCGGCACACTGCTCATGGCGCGTTCCACATGGCGTTCGTTGGCCATCTCACGGAATTCCAGAACGCCATCATCCACAATGGCCATGCACGCACCGATCTCATCTTGGCGACCAGCCTTGTTCTCCTCGGCCTGCGTCTGCAGGTCTTCGATACGGATCAGATGCGTGGGCACGTCGCCCATGCAATCCGTGGTGATGTCATGAGGGAGTGCGAGGTCAACAAGCGCTCGCGGCTTGTTGTCGCCCCTGGCCAATGTGGCGAAGAGTTCAGCATCGAGGATAGCGGTTCCACGACCGATGCCGCTGATGATGACATCGAATCCTTCATCGAAGGCAACGAGTGTATCGAGCGGGTAGGCCTCTCCGCCCACTTCCTTCACAAGAGCTTCCGCTTTGCTGAATGTGCGGTTGAAAATGTGCAGGTCCTTGAAGCCGTGTTTGCTGAGGTAGCGGCACATATCAGCGCAGGTTTTACCCGCACCGATCACCAGAAAGCGTGCATCCTTCTTTACACCATGATCGCGCAAGGCACGATATGCGAGGCTCACCACACTCACCGGCCGGTCGGCGATCGTGGTTTCCGTATAAACACGTTTTGCCGTTACCACCACCTGTCGCATCAGCAGCCGCAGGCGATCACCGGTGAGGCCGAGTAGTTTACAATGCTGGTATTGATCCCGCACCTGGGCCAGGATCTCGCGCTCGCCGACAACGAGACTTTCCAACGAAGAAGCCACGACCATCAGATGGCGCACTGCTTCGTCCCCTTTGAACAATAAGGCACCGCGTTGGGCAAGGCCAACTGTTGGTTGGTCAAGTTCCGGCTTCCACGCATTCAGTAGTTCAGCTGTTCCAGGAGTAATGCCTTGGCCTGAAACGAACACCAATTCAGCTCGATTGCAGGTGGTGATGAAGAAGCATTCTTCCACAAGCCCAGCTTCACGCAGCCGCATGCCCGCAGCACGCAAGGCATCGGCATCCATGTGGAAATGGCCGACAACTTCCAAGGGCAACCGCTTGTGGCTGATCGAAAGGACGTGGATACGCGCGGTTTCCATGGACGGGTGCAAATTTCCCCTCGAAGCCAAGGGCGCGGGTCACGAAAGTGTCAGGTACCCACATCAATTGCGGGATCAGCCAATAGACCGGGTGGGATCACTGATGACCCAGTGGCTCTCCACCATTCCTGTATCGAACAACGCCGCATCTCGTTCGCAAGTACGTGATGAACGGTGGTACGAATAGTTTCGATATCGCTGCATCACCTACAAATACACAACGATCATGAAAACTCGATACGCTCTGTGGTTCTTGTTCTTCGCACTGGCGGGTAGCCGAGCAGGTGCACAAAACTTCTACGAACTTGATGTGAACGACATCCGCGCGCGATTCTACTCGCACGGACTGATCGGAATGGACCTCCTGAACAACACCCCGCAATTCGAGGTGCCCAATGGCGGTGGCGCCCATCCGTTGTTCTCGGCCGGGTTGTGGATCGGCGGCAGGGACTCCGGCAATTCGCTGCACTTGGCAGCCATGAGCTACGAACCACTCGGTTCCAGCGATTGGTACCCGGGTCCGCTCACCATCGACGGCACGGCAAGCACAACGCCGGCCACCCAAGCCGCATACGACCAAGTGTGGCCTTTGGACAATAACGAGGTGGTTTTGCAACAAGCCTATTGCAATTGCCTGAACGATCCCAACTGCGATGAGACCGCGCAATTCCCCGGTTACCAAATGCCTCAATCCTTCAATACGTGGCCAGCGATCGGTGATGTCGGTTCGGGCTTCGACCTGTACCAAGCACCCTTCACGGACTACAACAGCGACGGCGACTACGACCCTTCGGATTGCGATGCACCGTGCGGCGCGGGCGACGGTTCGCTGTATTTCATATTCAATGACAAAGGCGGCGACCACCTGAATTCACAAGGCCTTCCTATCGGTATCGAGGTACAGGCAACACCGTTCGCATACGAAGGTCCGAATGCGGCACTGGCCAATACGGTGTTCGTGCAATATCGCATCATCAACCGTGGGACGCTTACTTTGAATGACGCGTACATCAGCCTTTTCACGGACATGGATCTGGGCTGCTCTGCTGACGACTACGTGGGATGCGACGTAGGCCGAAGCATGTGGTACGTGTACAACGGTGCTGCGGATGATGCCGGTGCTTCGTGCATTGGTGGCACACAGGGTTATGGCACATTGCCACCGGCGTTCGGTGCGACGATCCTATGCGGGGCCTTCCAAGATCCCGATGCTTTGGACAATCCATTGACGGCGGACTATGCTACCGCCGTTGCGCAGGGGGGATCCGTCTATGATGGCTGGGGCCAAGGCTATGGAGATAGCATCGTCGACAATGAACGTCTAGGGCTTTCGTACTTCACATACTACGACAACGGCAATGGTACTATTGGTAGTCCGGTACAGGCGAACCAGTACTATGGAGCCATGCGTGGCTTGTGGAACGACGGCACACCCCAGACTTACGGAGGCAACGGCTATGGCGGCACTACCGAGTCGCGCTACGCATTCCCGGATGCAACGGACCCAATAGGACTGGGGACAGGTGGCGTAACGCAAACGCCATGGACCGAGGTGAGTGCCGCCAACCCGCCAAATGATCGGCGCGGCGTAGGCACCATGGGACCGATCACCTTGGAACCCGGAGACATCAACCTCATTCTGGTGGCATTCACCTATGCACGGTCAAATGATGGCGGCCCAATGAACAGCGTTTCAGCACTGCAAGCACGCGTTGACAGCATTCGGGCCTTCTCCGATGCACAAGGCTTTTGCGATGGTTTACGCGGGGATGTGCCCTGCTTCTCCCAACCTGTTGGGATCAATGATCCACTAAACGTCGAGGAGGCAACCATCAACGTGCATCCGGTCCCGACCTCTGGAGTGTTGAACGTCAACTTGCCTCCTTCACTGCAACGAGCCACGCTTCGGATCGTTGATGCGATAGGCCGCACAGTGCTGGCTGAGAACAAGTCTTACAGCACCACACGCACCCTTGATGTGTCGCACTTGGATGTTGGGCAGTACACGATGATCGCGGAGAATGCAGGCTTGCGCCGTTATGCGCGATTCACCAAGGAGTAGATGTTGATCTGGCGGTACGTGCGTGAAGCCCCTCGAATACTCGAGGGGCTTCACGTTAGCGGTCACCCTAGGCGGCCTTTGCCAGCGACCGCATCGGCAAGAGCAGGAACCACGCCGCGCAGACCGAGAGGCCTACCAGTAACAACATATTGGCGCCGGGCCAGTGCTGGACCTTGAAGACCCCGCCGATGACCACTGCGATCACCGACCCGACCAACATGGCCGGCCACTGTAATTGCACGGACAAAGGTCCCGACTTGCGGAACAACAGGAGCGATAGGGTCACGATGACCAGCACGCTGCTGGCAAGGACGATGACATTGGCGCCGGGCCAGTGCAGCGTTTTGAACAGGATGCCGAGGAGGAGGCCGGCGATGCTGATGGAGCGGATGTACATGGTGATGGAGTTTGAGAGCTGAATGCGCCCGGACTGGCTTGGTAACGTACCGGCACCGGACGAGCTAAGGAAGCCTCGCAGGAGATCCTTGGGCTCGCGCCTATGTCCGCTTCTTTCAGCCACGTATAGCGCTAAGGATCATCCAGCCCTGGGTGGCCATGCGACTTTCATCCAGCCCAATGAGCACGAGGATGATCAACAGGACGATCTCTCTTTTCTGCGTATGTCCGATGAGCAGCGAACGAACCAGAAACACCACGGCCAACAAAACCGTGATCCATCCAGTGATCATGAACGACAAGAACAATGGCCGGAGCCTGTCACCATCGCAGTCGGCCACTATCGCCATACCGGACGAAAGCGTGATGGCCAACAGATGCAGAAGCAACAGCGCGGAGAGGAGGTTCTTGCGTGTGATCGCCGAATGTACCGGGAGCCGTTCGAACGATCCTGAAGCGGTCATTCGTTCCCTTCCGAACGCATCGACCAGAAGAACCAGACCGCGACTACGACGAGCCCGCCGATGAGGAGCTCGGTACCGTACGGCCAATGTTGGATGCGGAAAAGCGTACCAGCGGCGACCAAGCCCAACGCCGGATAGAACAACCACAGTTGTGAACCCCGGTCTCCGGCCGTGGGCCAGAAACGCGACCGGTCGAACCAGAGCACCGCGAGCCCACCGATGACCGAAACGCCCAACGCAACCCATACGCCGGGGAGATGCATCATGCGCATAGTCACCAGCGACACCATGCCGAAGGTGAACAGGTCGCGAGCGATGACAGAAGGAGGAATGGGTTTGCGCAGCGCAACGCGCCAAACAATAGCCGTCAGCACCAAGGCCCAAGCGGTGATCAGGATAAGCTCCTGGCTTGGCCAGCGCTCGGTTCTGAACAACACGCCCACGATCAGTATCGCTAAACCGATCGCTCTCAGCGCGTTGGGCACGGATTCGATTAGCCGCTTGCTGACCATCTGGCTCAACGTCTTATCCAGTTCATCAACTGGCTGGTGAATGGGAGTGTGGTGATGAACGCCACGACGAGCAAAGCGAACCAAGTGTAGCGACGTTCTGAGTTGCGCAAGACCGCCCAAGTGATCAGCATCAGCACGCCGATCACCAGCATGGCAATCACGAACCAAGGGATCAGTCCTTTTCCGGTTAGCCCGCAATCGCTGGGCGTATCATCCAGCAAGGCCTTCACCACGCCATACATGCACCAAGCGATGCCCGCGGCCTGAACAACGATCAGCACACGACACGCCCATCGGATCCACGCTGCAAGGTTCCTCATGCAGAAACGAGCTTCCAAAGAGCGATCATCGGAAGGAACACCAGGACCAGCATTACCGTCACCAAGTGCCAACCCCAACTCGCCCGGCCCTTGCGCAGCATTACACGTCCGATCATCAGCACGATGGCGTAATAGGTCATCACGATCAATGCAAGGAAGAGCCCGATGGTATGCACCATCTCGCCTCCGCCATCCCGTGAAGCCTCGTACTCCATGCCAATTGTCATGGTCAGAACAGCGACTATCACCAGTGCGGTTAGCCAGAGAAGCACCTTCAGTGCTGTTCGTGGCGCGCCATCGAGACCAGAAGCCATCTATGCCACCACCGCCTTCCTGTTCATCATCTCCTCTACCGCATCCGCCTCCACCGGGATGTCCGCGAACAGATCGATCGGCGCATCGCGCGTTACGAGGATGTTGTTCTCCAATCGGATGCCCAGCTTCTCCTCGCGGATGTAGATGCCCGGCTCCACGGTGAAGACCATGTCCGGCTGGATCATCTCGTTCCACAGGCCCACGTCGTGTACATCGAGGCCGAGGAAGTGGCTGGTGCCGTGCATGAAGTACTTTTTGTACAGCGGCTTTTCGGGATCCTGCTTCGCTACATCGTTCTTGTCGATGAGTCCGAGGCCGATCAACTCGCTCTCCATGATCTTGCCCACCTGCTTGTGGTAGTCAGCGAGCATGGTGCCGGGGCGAAGCAATTGCGTGGCCTCGTTCTTCACGCGCAACACCGCATTGTACACGTCGCGCTGGCGCTTGGTGAAACGGCCGTTCACCGGCACGCAGCGTGTGAGGTCGCTCGCGTAGCCACCATACTCGCAACCGAAGTCCATCAGGATCACATCGCCATCGTTGCACACCTGGTCGTTGGTGATGTAGTGCAGCACGCAGGCGTTATAGCCGCTGGCGATGATCGGCGTGTAGGCATGCCCGCGCGAGCCGTTGCGGATGAACTCATGCGAGATCTCCGCTTCGATCGCGTACTCCTTCACACCCGGCTTCACGAAACCGCACACGCGCTCAAAAGCCTTGCCCGTGATCGCGATCGCGCGTTGGATCTGCGCCACTTCTTCCGCCGTCTTGCGCGAGCGGATGCGGTGCATGATCGGCGCGCTGCGCTTCAGCCCGTGCAGCGGGAACTGCGCGCGCGTCTCCGCATTCTTGCGCACCTCGCGTGTCTCCACCTCGTTGCCCTGGCGCAGGTGCTCGTTGCTGTTCAGGTAAATATGCTCGCATTGCGGTACCAGCCGCTTGATCGTAGCCTCGTAGCTCGTCGTCCATAGCACCGTGGGGATGCCGCTCAGCTCCGTCGCTTCCTTCTGCGAAAACTTGGCGCCCTCCCAGATGGCCAGCAATTCGCTCGTCTCACGCACGAAGAGGATCTCGCGGTCCTTCGCGTCCACCGCGTCGGGGAAGAGCAGCAGGATCGTCTCCTCCTGGTCGATGCCGCTGAGGTAGAAGATGTCGCTGGCCTGCTTAAAGGGCATCGAGCCATCGGCGCTGGTGGGCATGATGTCGTTGCTGTGGAAGATGGCGAGGCCGCCTTTCTCCATGTGCTGGCGGAAACGGGCGCGGTGCTCGCGGTAGGTGGCGGCGGAAAGGGGCTGGTAACGCATTGTAATGTGCAGGTGATCGAACGGCTAAAGTAGCAGCGCACAAGCATGTCCTCTCCGAGAGATCGCACCCACCCTATTGCATCGGAGGATTCGGCCATTCCGCAAGGACGATCGGAAAAATTTGCATAGTTTTCCCAGCAACCGTAATCCCCAGAACACTTGTTCTGCGGCTATTTTACTACCGCTGTGTTTCAATGAACTCGATCGGGACAAGCATTTTTCTGGAACGCATATGTTGAAGTCGATCGAAAATATCGAACGGCCTGTTGAAATGAGGTTGGCCGAAGAACCCGCCCCGGAACGAGCGAACCTGCGGCGTGTCACGGATCAGCCCTATGCGGGCCCTACTCTATTGAAGCGGTTTCGCTCATTGGTGTGGTGGATGCTCTTGGCCGTGATCGTTGTATTGGCAAGCACTTGGTATTGGAGTGAACAGCATCCAGTGCTTTACACTTCAACGGTGAAGTTCTTGCTACTTGACCATGGACCGAGCGAAGGACAGATCGCCGGCAATGATCCCAACGGAGCGCAAGTGATGCGAGTCCTGTATTTGGTGCGGTCGACCGGATCGTTCGATGGCCTGATCGACAAGTTCGACTTGATCAATGCCCGGAAAGCTTTGGCCGAAGCGCCAAGCTATTCGCGAACAACTTTGTACCAGCAGCTGGAAGAGCGAATTAGCGTCAACTCCAAAGAGGGCGGATTGGTCGAGGTCTCTGTTCAAGATGAAGATCAAGAACGGGCGCTTCATATGGCTGATGCTATCTTCGATTGGCTTGCGGTTCATTTACAGGAAGAGATCAAACGCGAGGTCGAACGCAAGTTGGAGTTGTATTCGGAGTTGATCTCTCGTACGGATCGATCGGTCTCCGAACGTTCTCGGTCATTATTAGCGACCGCTAGGGAGTTGGGAAATATCGCAGAACGTATTCCGTCCGATCATCCGAGCGATGATCCATTGCAGCGGCTCAACATGGAGTTGACCACTATCGCCTCGCAAATGACATTGGCCACACATGATCTTCAGAAGATGCAGGAGCAATACGAATCGTCCTTGGTGTTGGTCGACCGGGATCCACTTCCAAGTGTGCGGATCATGAACAAGGCTCAACTTGATATTGCTACTTCACCTCACTTGGCTTTGCGTTCAAGGGCGATCTTCTGGAGCCTGATCACTGTCGCCTTCATGATCATAGCTACGGTCACTTGGCACGTCAACCAACGTGAATTCAAGGAATCCTTTCGGGAGTTGAATCTACCTGGCGGGTCGCGGTCAGGTGAGCAGAATTATTGAGGGTGATCAGCGCAAGACAAGACCAGAAAGGGAAAGCGACCTTGCAGTCGTCCAGGTAATTATTGAAAAAACCATGTACTCCGTATGCCAGCACGGCCAGGCAGCAAGCGATAAGCGTCCAGCGGACCTTGTTGGTTGCCGCAGTGTCGATGGAGCCAAGCGCGGCACGCATGGCCAGCGCTATGATCAGCAGGAAGAACAGCCCGCCAAGGATCCCCGTTTCCGACAGGGCAAGCAGGTATTCGTTATGAGCCGTGCCCCCGCAGTAGTAGTAGAGTTGGTCATAACTCTTGATCATGACCTGTTCGCCGAAGGTCCATTGCGGGGTGATCGCTCGAGTGTCGATCGTTTCGTTCCAACTGAGGTAAGTGGTTTGGCTGGCCTGTTGGAATTGGATATACTGAAACTGATATGTCCCGGGACCAAATCCCCATAGAGGACGTTGTCGTACCATGCGCAAAGCGCAGAACCAACGGTTCATCCGTTCCATATTGCTGGCATCGGTTGTGATATTCGGTACAGATAGGACCGCTTCTTTCCAACTCGCATTGTCCCCGTTCGAATCGCGAGATTGCGTGAGGGGGGCTTTCTGTAAGCGCCAACCCAGCGCGATCAACAAGGGCAAGATCAGCATCACTGCCCAAATAAGACCTCGCCACCGCATTCCAATTCTTAGGGCAACGGCAAAGACGAGCGTGATCGCGATACTCAGCCATGCCGCTCGGCTGAACGAGGCATAGCAAGCTACGAGGAGCAGGACGGCAACACACCAGTATAGGAGCGTTCGTCGGCGTAGTGGTTTCCCAATTGATCTATACAAGGCCGCGCATGCTACGCCGATCAATCCGAAAACGATCGCGGCCGAATAGATGGTATGGTCGGCGAAGAAGGGAAAGGACGCGTGTGAAGCATTCGCGCGATCAGGTCCTTCGGGAAGTTGCCTGCCGAGGGCAATAGCCACGACGGGCAGCAATGCCAGGAGCGCAACACCCAGACAATGCCGCACTCTGGCGCTTTCTCCGATCATTAGTGGAAGAAAGAAGAAAACCATGATATAGGCAGTGCGAACGGCCATCGCTTTACAGGATACATAGGGCATACTTGAGAAGAACACGCACACCCAGCCGAAACACAACAAGACGCACACTGCCATTGGGAGGGCTGTCAACAACAATTCTCCCCTTAGCTGGAACCTACCTGTCACCACTCCAAATCCGGCCAATAGCAGAACCACCATCACCAAGGCCTCCGCCGGTGCGATAACCTCAATATTGTATGGCATCGAATACAACTTCACCGACAATGGGATGCTGATCGAGAGGATCAGGTGGGACCACCACATCAAGCGGTGAAATAGCCCCGTGCCTCGTTGTTCCACTGTGTTCTCCATAAAGCCGTCGAGCTGAACCTAATCGTTATTCTGCCATCGGCCCCTGAACGTGGAACCCGATAGTTCACGGGCCGATGAGATAGAAACCTCCGAACTTGTGTTTGGCCGCCCGTTCAAATAACAGAATTCTTTTGACCGCCCCAGAACCATTCGAACGTTGACAATTGTCATTTGTCTACTTCTGTCCCAACGGCCCCGCCCGTAAGTTTGCGCTCAGAACGAACGCTTTCCATCCGTTCGCTGTTCATACACGCATGGCACGACAAGGTCTCTTCGGCTCTTCCCTCACCAAGAAGTATTGGATGGCCCTCACGGGCCTTTTCCTTATCACCTTTCTGGTGGTGCATGCGGGCATCAACGCCATGATCTTCTTCAACGATGGCGGCATCACCTTCAACTTCTGGGGACACTTTATGGGTAGTAATCTCATCATTCGGACCATGGAGCTGGTGCTCTTTGCCGGGCTGATCCTTCACGTGGTGGACGGCCTGATGCTCTGGAGCCAGAACCGCGCGGCGCGCCCGGTGAAATACGCCGTGGAAAATGGGAGCGCCAACCGCACCTGGTACAGTGCCAGCATGGGCATTCTCGGCACGCTCATCTTGTTGTTCCTGATCCTGCACCTCTGGCATTTCTGGGTCAAGAGCCGGGGTATCGTCGGAAGTCTCGATGAACTGGCTCCGGATGCCGAGGGGCAAGAGAACCTGTTCCTATTGATGGTGCAGACATTCGAGAACCCGATCGTGGTAGTGATCTACGTGCTCGGTTG
>JANNYL010000573.1:0-4621 GCA_031410075.1 Flavobacteriales bacterium | reverse complement strand
CCATTTTTTGTGATGAGGGTAGAGTAGATTTGGTATACGTTTTCCTACAGACCATATGCGCGGATCGGCACTACTTGGATTCTTAGCTCTCATGCACATCCATGCTGAAGCGCAGCACTTTTCTTTATTGGTCGGTCCTACCTATGGTTTTGGTGCAGGTACCATTATGCCCAAAGCCGGCGCAGAGAGTACCAACGGGGCAAGCGGACCAGGGTGGCAATTGGGTGGTGCGTACGATGGTCTACCGGATTCGGTAGTTCATTGCCGTGTTCGTTTGGCATGGCAGCGCAACTATTGGAGCGAAAAATATACGAGCACTACTTATCATTTCAATGAACGTTACTTGAACCGTGAGCCGATTTGGAATGTTGGTACTGTGGAGTCACGGATCGACCAGATCACGATCACACCATTTTGGGTGATCCCCATAGGAAAGCGGTTCAGAGCGTTGTTCGGTGCCGACCTATCCCTGATCCTGGAGAGCAAAGTGCACAATAACACAAGATCAACTTTTTCTGTTCCCTACTTCAATGAGGACGGTTTGCTGTCCTCGCAGCTGTATACGGATTCAATAGGATCGGGGATCGACTACATGAACCAATACCACTTGGCAATACCCGTGGGGTTGGAAATGGATCTACTGCACCATTGGAGCATTAGTGCCGAATTCAGTGTAGGGGTTAGCAAATTCACCAACGGTAGCCCTGCCCGTTATGCCAGGTTGGTCCTATGCCGGAAGCTTTATGATTAATCCGCGGAATTTCCCAAAGCATCATGTCACGTTCGGGCATGTCTTCCACCCCCGTAAGTGCTCGCGTAAGTGAATAGGCCCGCGCATGCGTGTCGCGAGCGTGCCCCGACTAGCGCAACACTTCCACAAAACTCTGGCGGGGGGTCCCGCTAGAGCGGGAAGGCCAGCCACGGGGATGTCAACAAAGCTGGCCGTCCTCCCATGCCGTTTCCATGATCATGGCAACTGCTGCGTTCGTGTATTGTTCGGCGTGGTACTGCCCACGTTGGTGAGGATGGGATCACGATCGTTGTTCGCACCGACATACCTGATCACGCCATCCATGTTCACATCGCGGCGGTCGTACACAGGGCCAAGGGTGTTGTTGGGCGTGGTGCCACCGATGGCGGTGAGGATGGGATCACGGTCATTGTTGATGCCGATGTAGCCGAGCGTGCCATTGCCGTTCCCATCACCGCTCCAGAGGCAATACACGGAACCGACCTGTGCGCGAGGCGTGGTACCGTAGCAACCAGTAGCAGCGCTCCGGAAGTCGACGGTGATCGGGGTCGCATTCAAGGATAATGCGGTCATGGACATCACACCCAGATGGTTCCGATGTCGGAGCGCAACGTAGCAGTTCCCCGCAGCAACAGGAAAGCTCACAAAGGCAGCTCCGTTCGTGGCCATGATATCCCCGTCGCGTTGGATCAGCGCGGCCTTGCTCGCCACCACTTGGGAAGGGGTTGTCGCATTCCTCAATTCCACCACTACCCAATCTTCGATCGCATCGTTTCCGGTGACCGCCAGCATGGCCGTGGAAATGGTTGCTCCCGAGGAAGAGCCAACGTAGGTGTAACCGAATGCCGAATACGGCTCGGTCAGCGGGATCAGGTTCGCACTCCGAAGCCCGTCGGTCATCACCGTGCCGCTGGGCAGTGGGCCTTGGAGGGCAGCGCGCAAGGAAACACCGATATCGCAATTCGACGCGTTGCCCGCAATGGTGAATGGAAAGTCGAACATCTCGGTACATCCGATGTACGAACCTGAGCTATGGAAATAGTAATTGCCCGCTGCCAAGTTTGAGATCGATCCCGTACCGCTCTGTGTACTCAGGTTCTGGAGAACCTGGCCCGATCCGTTCACCAACTGGAGCACGTTATTGAACGTGGGTTCCGCAGCTACCTGAAATGTGACAGAACCGGTCGCTTGGCCATTACAGCTAGGGAGCGTGGAAATGTTGGTGACCGTGGGGCCATACACGACCCATGTGAACGTGTTCACCACTCCATGGCATCCATTGGCATCCGTTACTTGGATCTGCCCCGTCATCAGAAAGTTCCAGAATGCGTAGGTGCCACCGGCCAGGTACGTGCTGGGCGGTACCGAGAACGTGTATGGCGGAGTACCTCCGAGCAGCGCGATCGAGAAGCCTCCCCCGGAATTCGGGCAATTCAGCCCGTCGGAAGCGTAAACAGTCGGCACTGGGTTGAGGTTGCACTGGGCCCACAGTGAGCCCGTTATGCAGAGGCCGATCAGCGGGAGGATGATGCGTGTTCTCATGGCAACTGCTGCGTTCGTGTATTGTTCGGCGTGGTACTGCCCACGTTGGTGAGGATGGGATCACGATCGTTGTTCGCACCGACATACCTGATCACGCCATCCATGTTGGTGTCCCAGTTGTTGTAGATGTTCGTGAGCACGTTATTGGGTGTGGTGCTGCCGATCGCGGTAAGGATGGGATCGCGGTCGTTGTTGAGCCCAGTGTATTGCAGGCTGCCGTTCGCGGTGGCGTCACCTGCCCACATCACCATACGGGTGCCTACCTGTTTCTGGGCGTTCACGCCGTAGGTCACGGTCGCCGTGTTGGTGAAGTCAACCAAGGCCGTGCTGAGCCCCAACGTCACCGGAGCAGCGGTCATCACGCCGAGGTGGTTGCGGTGTTTCACTACCACGTAGTAGTTGCCTGCGGCGACATTGCAACTCAGGGGCCCCTGTCCGTTCTGCATCACCAGATCACCATCCCGCTGAACAAGGGCCATTCTCGAGTACACGATGGTGGCCGGGTTGGTCGCATCGCGCAACTGGACCTGCACCCAATCCACATAGGCATTGTTACCGCTTACTGCACGGGAGACCGGATCCATGTTCATCCTGGTGTTCGGTCGGGTGACGTTGTCCGTGTTATTCCAGGGCAGTTTGCCGTTGGTGCGCAGGGCATCGCTCATCAGGCCCGAGGCCTGGTCATAGGGTCCTTCCAGCAACAGTTTGATCGGCAGGCGTACCGGGTTCGGGTCGGATGCCAGCGCGGGGATGACCACGCTATGGGATCTCCCACAGAAAGCCGAATGAACGCTTTGGGTCCAGGGGCTGGAGATCGTCGAGATGTAGCTGTAGTCGATCCATCCGCTTATGTAGGAGCCTGGGCATGGCTGATTCCCATAATCGACCTGGTAGGTGCCAGGTGCCAGGCCCAAAAACGGATCCAATGCCCAATTGCTTGCATTCTGGGTCTGCAAAATGGTATTGCCGGATTGTAGCACTCTGGCGAACCAGCACGACCCGTTGAACGAGAAGATCTGTCCGGTGCTGATGCTGAAGCCGCCAATACCGGTCTCAGGATCGACCGGGACGATCGCAGATACGATCGGGTTCGAGGTCGGCGCGGTTGTGAATACGGAACAGTTCACCGTTTGAACGCATCCGTTCACATCGGTGATCACCGCCCTAAAGGGCTGCGTGATCGGCGCCGTTGGGGGGATGGTGCTGACAACCCCGGTGAAGGACCCGAGAACGGTACTCGATGTGCCTGCGAACAGGGTGATATTGAAGGGAGGCGATCCTCCGGAAAGCCGCTGGACCGTAGTACTTGGCGCAGGCACACTGCAACCCCAATAGCTGCCCACGTTCCAACTGGAGCCGCATTGCGCGCTAAGGCTTGAGCTCAACAGGCAGGCAATGGGAAAGGCGAAGAATTGTTTCATGGCAACTGCTGCGTTCGCGTAGTGTTCGGCGTAGTGCTCCCCACATTGGTGAGGATGGGATCGCGGTCGTTGTTGGCGCCGGTGTACTTGATCACGCCGTCCATATTCACATCGCGGCGGTCGTACACGTTGTTGAGCGTGTTGTTGGGCGTGGTGCCGCCTACGGCGATGAGGATGGGATCGCGGTCGTTGTTGGCACCTGTGTATTGAAGCGTGCCGTTGCCTGTGGCGTCGCCAGCCCATAGGACCATCTTCCCGCCTATCTGCTTCTGGGCACTTGTACCGTACGTGGTCGTTGCCGTGTTGGTGAAGTCCACAGAAGTAGAGGTTACTGAAAGACCGATAGCTGAAGCGGCCATCACACCAAAGTGGTTTCGATGTCGGACAGCGACATGATAGTTGCCGGTGGCCATCGTGAACAACACAGGAGAAGCACCGTCCAGATCCACTACATCGCCATCGCGTTGAACGTATACGCTTCGAGCAGCCACGACCTGCGAAGGGGTCGTCGGATCCCGAAGCTCTATCACGACGCGATCCACAACAGCGTCGGAACCGATGGTAGTGGGCACACCCATAGCCGAGTTGCTGTAAGTACCACCTGGAAAGGGGTATCCCAGCGGACCATAGGGGTCTCCGCTCGGGAGCAGCGCGCTTGCCCGCAAGTGGTCGGTCATCAGCAGAGAGCCCGGGTCATAGCAACCCTCCAGTATGACCCTCGGTGATACACGCACAGTGGAATGGTCGTATTGCCAGAGTTCCTTCGTGGTGATGGGGGAAAAACCAAAGAAGCTGGCCGAGGTTCGGCCCGCGTAGATGAAACTACTGGCACCCACGGCGAATCCGACACCCTTGTTGCGCTATCCAGGGGACATGTCGGGCATCGGTGTCCACACATTCGTCACCG
>JANNYL010000572.1:0-5474 GCA_031410075.1 Flavobacteriales bacterium | reverse complement strand
AGCATGAACACATGGCTATAGTCCGCAAGCGCGTCGCCATCGTCGTTCACGGCGTAGGCTTTGGAAAGCAGGAAACGCATCGTGTCCAATTGGAAGAGATGCCCGAAGTCATCCTCGTAGGCGCTGCTGATATCGTACGCGTGTCCGTCATGGCGGAAGTCGATCGCGAGCCGCATGTCCACAGTGTGCACCACTAATTGCGGAGCCACCGACTCGTTCTCTTTTTCATGTGCGCAGGACGCGAAAAGACAAGCCACGGTGAAGGGAGCAAGGATCCGTTGGAGCGCTCTTAATGCGGTCACATCTGTGGATCTTGAGTGCGGTTCATCTGTTCTGATCCTGGCTATCACTGTTTCTCAAATCGTGCGATGCCTGTTCCACCGCTCGCATCAGTCAGGCGCATCACGTACACGCCGGTGTACAGCGAGGAAACGTCCAACCTGCCGCCGATCACTGGCCTTTCGAGGAGGATACGGCCTTGCACGTCCACAACTTGGGCGTTCGTCCAGTTCGTTCCCGCGATGGTCAATAGGTCGATGGCAGGATCAGGGCTAACGCTAATGCCCTTGGAGCCTACTTCCTGCACCCCGTTAGCCTCCGACAAGGCTTGATCAATGGCATCGGCGATGATGCCATTGAGGCCAACAGCATAACCAAGGTGATGGTAGTACACAGTGTGGGCAGCGCCGCCACCGAGCACCACGATGGTGGGCATGCCCATGCCACCGTAATAGTCGGTCTGGGCGGTCATTCCGGCGAATACGGGAT
Organism: Flavobacteriales bacterium; assembly: GCA_031410075.1. GTDB lineage: Bacteria > Bacteroidota > Bacteroidia > Flavobacteriales_F > PHOS-HE28 > PHOS-HE28. Next base: position 4,706 of record JANNYL010000572.1, on the reverse strand, counting down.
GATCAACACCACCATCGGTTGCCCAAGCAGTGATCTCCGGACAGGTGATCATGTCATCGAACCCGATGCTGTAGAATTTCACACGGGACGGATCGATGGTGTTGGGAATAACGTCCTGCGCAATAGCTACTGTGGCCGGGGCACAATCCGGGCAGTTCATCATCACCATATCCAGGACCACGGCGTAGTTCGCATCCAGTTCGCTGAACAGGTGGTGCGGCACACCGCTGCAATCATCTGGGGTGAAGTCGTGCGCGCTGTTTTGCGCGCTCGACACCACGACAAAGGCCAGCGAAAGAACCGTGAGAAGGGGCTTCAGGTTCATCTGGAACTACTGCTTCACGAAGCGGCCCACTGCGCGAGACGTGTCAGCGGCCATAAGCTCCAAGGTGTAATGACCGGCTGCGAGCGTGCTCACATCAATGCTTGCACCCACCACGGCCATATTCATCACCGTGCGGCCTTGCGCATCCACCACCCTCGCGGAGGTGTAAGTCGCATTCAAATTCAACAATCCGGTAGTAGGGTTCGGACCTAATGTGATCGCTTGGGCCCCGTTCTCCGACACCCCGTTCGCTTCAGAAAGAGCGCTGTTGATGACCGAGATGATCGTCGGGTTGTCACTGTCGCTATGCCCAAGTTCACTGTAGTACACACCGTGGGTGGATCCGCCGCCGAGTATGATGACCGTCGGCATGCCCATGCCACCGTAGTAGGTGGTCTGTGCGCTCATGCCCGCGAATACCTGATGCGTGAAGCCATTGGTGTTCTTCCAGTTGTTGATCTGCGTGCAGTTGATGGAGTTGGTGTAGCCGATGCTGTAGTACTTCACCCGCGTGGGATCGCTCACGTTCGGGAGCACGTTGTCCACGATGCTGTGCGCCGCGTCCACGCACGGCTGGCAGCCCATCATCACCAATTCCAGGACCACGGCGTTGCCCGCGTCGAGATCACTGAAGAGATTATGGGGCATACCGTCACAATCGTTGGCGGTGAAATCCAGCGCGGTGGTCTGCGCGTTCAGGGTGAGCAAAGCGCTCAAGCAGAAAAGGGTCGTTGTTGTTCTCATGGTCGTTCAGGGTTTGCCGTGCTGTACACGGTCGTTTGTTTTTCAGTGTGAGAGGGTGATCGTGAGGTGTTCGGTGTTCCCGCGTGCGTCGGTGAGGCGCAGGAGGTAGTTGCCGGGTGCCAAGCCTGGCAGGGAAAGGGTGCTCCCTTCGGGGTGGGAACCGAGAAGCGTGCGCTGGCACACACGGCCGACCGCATCCACGATCGTGGCTTGTACCGCGCCGGCAGCACTGGGCCAGGTTACGCGGCATTCACCATGGGCGATCGGGTTCGGCCATGCGCGTGCCGGGGCGGAGGTGCGCGGCTCATCCATGCCGATGTTGTCCACCACGAGGAATTGCCCCATCATGCCCTCATCCTCGTGCATCAGCAGGTGGCAGTGGTACATGTACGGCATCTCGGGGTCCGCGAAGTCATCGAAGCGTGTGATCACGCGCGCACTGCCCATGGGCGGCACATACACCACATCCTTCCAGCCCGTCTCCCACACCTCAGGCGGTGCGCCGTTGCGGTCCAGGATGTTGAACTGGATATCATGGATGTGCAGGGGGTGGCCCACCATGGTGTTGTTGGTGAATTCCCAGATCTCGGTAGCGCCCAGGGGCACCACCTCATTGATCACGTCCATGTCCATGAGCACGCCGTCGATGGTGAAGGGGCCTTCGATCATCTCCATGGGCCCCATGCTCTCGGGCGCGAAGGTGAAGGACCGCATGTTGTCCACGTCCGCGATCAGGTAGGGATCCACGGGCACGAGGGCGGTCGGTAGCGCCGTGACCGGTTCTGCTGTCGGCGGTCCTACGGTGAACGTTACGAGCGGAAAATCCGACCCGTTCAGCGCGTTCTCCTGATAGCCGTCCAGGTAGGTTTGGCCATTGCCCACCTGCGCGGAACCGATGATGCCGTTGGGCAGCAAGCTGCCCAAGCTCAACAGGCGCAGGGTATCGCCCTGCATCGCGCCAAGGTCCACGAGCACTTCGAGTCGCTCGCCCGGCATCAGCCGCGCAGTGGTAAGGGTAACCGGTGCGGCGAGCAGACCACCATCGGTTCCGATCACGTGGAAGGGCATACCATTGTCGAAGGCCAGTTGAAAAGTGCGTTCGGATGCGCCGTTCAAGCAGCGCAGGCGCACTACCTGTGCGGGCAATTCCTTCCAGGCATCACGCACGCCGTTGGCCACCACCACACTGTCCAGTCCGGTGTGCAACATGATCTGCCCGTCCACGATGGGTTTGGTCTGCAGAATGAGGGGAATGTCGTCCACGCCGTAGGTGCGGGGCAGGTCAAGCGCGGCCTCCTGCGCGTCCCGCACGATGATCATGCCCGCCGCGCCCATGCTCACCTGGAAGTCCGTTAGGCCATGGCCGTGCGGGTGGTACCAGAAGGTGCTGGCGCGGTCCAGTACGGTGAACGACGGCGACCAGGTGGTGTTGGGGTAGATGAGCGAATGCGGGCCGCCATCGTTGGCGGGGCTCACGTGCAGGCCGTGCCAGTGAGTGGTGGTCAGGTCGGGCAGGTTGTTCGTCACGTTGATCGTCACTACCTCATTCCTGTTCAGGATGAGCGTCGGCCCCAATAGATCGCCGTTGTAACCGTACGTGGGTATCACCTCCCCTGCGTGGAACTCCCGTGTGCCTTCCTGTAATGCCAGATCCATGGAAGAACCACTCAACAAGGGTGGTATCGGCAACGGGGTTTGCGCGATCACGTGTGGTGCAAGAAGGATCGCACTCAGCAAAGCTCCAAAGGAGCCCCAGCTGCAGCGCGGAATATGGAAACAGCTTTTTTTCATACGAGTTTTCGGATGTACGCGTGTGAGCAAGACCCCCCGTACAGGAGCTTTATCTTTTCTGGTTTGTCCTTGAAGAACGCATCGCAGGCAACGGCCACGCCAGGGTTGGAATCGTGACCGTTAACGGTAACACCCGGTATGTGATAGTCCATGAACACCATGATACCTCGTGGACCAAGTCGCGGGTACACTGATGCCAAGGCGTGATCGATCAAGCGCCGGTGCAGATCAGCTGGAGCACCTGTGCCCAGATCAATGTGCGCGAAAGCGATGGAAGATGGAAGTTGTGCAGGAATGGTTTCGAACACATCCCCCGCATGGATCGTCGGCATGGGCGCTCCGGTCTTTCGGATGTTCTCCTCGAAGACCTCCCGAATACTGACCACTGAACCCAGTTCAATGTCGAAGCGATCATAGACATGCAATTTTCGCTGGCCATTGTGCGCTGCTAGGATCGTAGCGAATGCAGCCGTGGTATTCCCTGTATAGCAACCGAGTTCCACGAATTCCCCAGGCACTCCATTGTCCAGCAGTTCATTGATCAGCAGTTCGAAGTTGCCCAACTGTTCCATACTTACCATGTCCTCACGATGGTCAAATCGTTTCTTCAGGTCGTAGGGCAGTCGGAATTTCCCGAGCACCTTGTTGATGAACCTGACCAACGGCGAAACAGTCCATCGCTCTGCGTGGGTGCTTATTGTATGAACGTTTTTTTCTATCGATTGCATTGGTGATACTTCATCGTCGATCGGTTGAAATGCGCCTGCTCCGATGCGAGAAGCACCAGAGCTTTCCTAACGAACAAAGGATCAGACCCGCAGTATGCCGAGATAAGCCAACCCGTCAAGGGTGGATCTTCGCGGAGGCGGTTTGTGCGTGAACCACAAAAAAGGTTCCGCCGGGCAATAAGGTGCCAGGTATATGCTGAACGCTGACCTGACCCAAATTGAGGTAATTGTAAGTTGGGTTGCAGGGCTTTGTTGCTGAGCATCGAGCTCTCCCTGTAACTTGTTGAACGTGCAACATACACTCTCTATCGTTGGACCCTCAGCCGCAGCCGCCTCGTGCATGCAGCAACTTTTCGCTTCGAAACAATGAAGGGTTGTGCGATCCATGTCCTCACAGTGCATCTGCCATAGCACTGGCAAGCACTGCGCGCTTAAAAAGAGCACGGCTGTAACTGCTACTATGTAGCGGAATGATCGCATTAACGTGTTGCAATGTTAAGCATGCTCACGTGCCAGAAACAAGCGAACATGACCATCCGGTTGGAAGGCTATATGGCAACTGCATCGTCACCTGCTAATCGCAGAGCCGGATGGGCGTGGTATCGATCGGCCAGCCCGGTGCCGGCTCGGAAACCGCACATTCGGGACACATGGATCTTCACCGTTCGGCGCACAAGGCGCCCGTGAAGATCTCCCCTCCCGCACGGTCTCTATTTCGAACCCGGCGTAGTGGTACGCTATGCCCCAGCAAGTGCTCACGTAAGTGAATAGGCCCGCGCAAGCGGGAGATCATCAAGTTAAGGTTGTTGATCGCTATGATAAACCCCATACAGGCACTCGCGCACCTGATCAGGGGGAGCTTTTAGAGTGACAACAATACCATCATGGAACACATTATCGAACGCACAAGTCGCCCGCTTGCCCACACACAAACCGACCCGCACGGAAGACTTATTCTATCCCAAAAACAAGTGGGTGGCCGGGAGCGCGCGGCACGCGGGAAATACCCGAGCCAAGGAGTGGTAGAGCACACACGCGGAAGTTCCACGCGAGCATCGGTCAGTCCATGACAGATGCCTTGACCGGCCCGTTGCGGTATCCATCCAGAAACTCCGTGA
>JANNYL010000571.1:0-1159 GCA_031410075.1 Flavobacteriales bacterium | reverse complement strand
CAAGAAGCGCCGCTGTGCTTTGCCTGTTGGGGCGGTAGGACCCGAGGAGGTCGTGGATCCGCCATCGTTCTCGCCGGCGAAGTCTTCAGGGCGGCCCATCACGCTTTCCACATGTTGGATGTCCGCGATACTCACCACATTACGACCCACCATACGCTCGGTAAAGAGCTCGGCGATGCGTGCTTCAATGTCGGACATGATGTCCTCGGCACCTGCACTTCCGCTGAAATTGGCACGGATACCGGCCAAGTAGCGTTGTAATTGCTCGTAGGCATCCTCTTCCACGTGGAACACAGTTCCAGCAATGTTGGCGGTTACTGTCTTTTTCATCAGGCGGGGTTGTTACGGGTGGTCTTCTTTACGGCTTGTGCGAGTTCGGTCCAGGTGTCGTCCAATTCCTTCAGGAATTTCTTTCCTACAGGGGTCAATTGGTAATACTTGCGTGGCGGGCCACTGCGACTTTCCTCCCAGCGATAGGTGAGGAAGCCTGCATCCTTCAGCCGCGTGAGCAGCGGATAAAGCGTGCCTTCAACCACGATCAGTTTCGCGTCCTTCAGCTTGGCGATGACGTCGCCCGGGTACATGTCCTCCGCGCTCAAGAGCGAGAGGATGCAGTACTCGAGTACGCCTTTGCGCATCTGTGCTTTGGTATTCTCGACGTTCAGGTTCATGTGCGGGTCCGGTTATGGGTATCCGGTGGTACTTGACGACGCAAAGTAAAGGGGTTTGCTTGGTACTATGCAAGACAAAGTACTATTTATTTATGAACGGCACTGGAAGAAGGACGAATGGCGGCGCAAGAACAGAGGCCCAGGTGGCCATATGACCATATGGACGTGCGATCAAGGCTCATGCTTGCGCACAGGAACCGCAGCCCTCCTCGGTTCTGCCTGATCGATGCGTTGTTGATGGGCTATATACTCGACCTCTTTCGTAATTCACCCTTGATCCCTTTCCTTGGGAGAGGGATCAAGAGTGAGGCTGAACAGGCACGGTTGAATTGCGAAACACTGTTGTCTAGGGAACTTGCAGGAGACTGCGGCTCAGGGCCGCAGTGACATTGGTGTAGGAAGCCGTGATCGGCGAGCTCTGCCCGCCGATCACGGCTTCCATTAAATCTGTAATTACGGGCCTGACCCGGAAACTCGGCGTGTGTACG
>JANNYL010000570.1:0-10806 GCA_031410075.1 Flavobacteriales bacterium | reverse complement strand
AGTGTGCCCGGCTTGCGCGGCAACTTGCGCAATACCACAACCCATGGTGCCCGCGCCGATAACGCCGATGATCGTACTCTTATCCATGCGGCGAAGATGACTACTCGCCTTTGTAAACCGGCTTCCTCTTCTCCAGAAAGGCCTTTACGCCTTCGTTGTAATCGTGGCTCGCGCCAGCTATGGATTGCAATTCGTTCTCCGTATCGAGCTGCGTATCGAGCGTGCCATCGAGGCCCCGGTTGAGCGCTTGCTTGGTAAGAGCGATGGCCTTGGTGGGCATTTGTGCCAACTTCTTCACCAGGGCCATGGCTTCGTTCATCAATTCGACATCAGGAACCGCTTTCCAGATCAACCCCAAGCCTTCAGCTTCTTTGGCACTCACTTTCGGCGCGAGGATCATCTGTCCGAAGGCGCGTTGCATGCCTACCAAGCGAGGAAGAGTGAACGTGCCGCCGCTATCCGGAATAAGCCCGATGTTGATGAAGCTCTGGATGAAGCTGGCGCTTTCGGCGGCAAGCGTGAGATCGCAGGCATACGCGATGTTGGCACCGGCACCTGCTGCCACGCCATTTACAGCTGCGACCACCGGCTTGTTCAATGCCCTGATGCGCCGCACGATCGGATTGTACTGGGTGGTAAGAATGTCTTGGATCTTCGTTCCTGGTGCCATGGCTTCGGCCAGATCCTGCCCAGCACTGAACGCCCGACCCCCACCAGTGACCAACACGGCACGAACGCCTTTGTCGTCGTTCACCAGATCCAACGCATGGATCACTTCCAAAGACATCGCTCGATCAAAGCTGTTGAGCTTGTCGGGGCGGTTGAGGGTGATCGTGGCCACACCGTCGGAAATAGTGAAGAGGATCTTTTCGTAGGTCATGCGGCGAAGGTCGGAATTCACTTCTTCGTTTGGTTCCAGGTTGCGTAGTTCGCCGTGATCGGCGGCTTGCTCTTGTCCACCTCGCGCAACGGTTCACACTCCTTCAATGTGGCGTACAATTCGCCGGGTAACTGCTGGTACAACTTGGTGCCTTCGGCTTTCCACGCGAGCATTTCGTCGCTCACATCCTTTACTACGCGAGCAGGGTTTCCCACGATCACTTTGCGCGCCTCCCAAACACTGTCGGCAGGCAGAAAACTCAATGCTCCAACGATGCATCCTTCACCGAGCACCACATTGTCCATAAGCACCGCGTTCATACCCACTAGGCAATTGGCGCCTATGGTGGCCCCATGGATGATAGCCCCATGGCCGATGTGCGCGCCGGCATGCAGGACCACCTTCACCCCGGGGAACATGTGGATGGTGCAATTCTCCTGCACGTTGCAGCCGTCTTTGATCACGATCTCGCCCCAATCTCCTCGGAGCGCCGCACCGGGACCGATGTAGACATCCGCACCGATAACCACGTTACCGGTGATCACGGCTTTTGGATGAACGAAGGCAGAAGGATGCACGACCGGCTTGTAGCCATTGAATTCGTAGAACATGAGGTGCGATCGATCGTGTTTTGAAGCTTGGCGAACGTAGGCATTGAAGGTCGGCCATTGTACGCATTACAAGGTAATATTTGGGTTGGCTGATCATTAACTGTCCGTTAATGTTTCGCGTAAGGCGCTTTGTGGGCACCGGCTCAGGTAGTTTCGCCGCGCACAACGCCCGATCCGATCATGCCATTCGCTGCATTTTTTTCGCTCTTCAAGCCGAAGGACCGCATCTTCTTCTTTCACTTCGAAGCCAGCGCAGCCAATGTGTTGAAGATGAGCGAGGACCTGATCCTGCTGATGGCCACAGAACCCGGTAGCCAGCGCAACGCGATCCTGGAACGATTGGAATTGCAGGAACGCGCCAACGACGATCTCACACACACCATCTTCACGGACCTCGCTCGGAATTTCATCACGCCGATCGACCGGGAGGACATCCATCAACTAGCGACCAGTCTGGACGATGTGGCGGATTTCATCCTGGGCAGCGCCAAGAACATTGAGTTGTTCCATATTGAGAAACCCGATGAAACGTGCAAGGAACTGGCCCGCTTGGTGAACGAGGGTAGTAGGATCGTGCAGTTGGCCGTGCGTGGTCTTCGCGATCTGCACAAGGCCAACACGAACAACCAGTTCGTGGTGGATATCAATAGCATGGAGAACGAGGCGGACAGCGTGTACGATAAGGCCATCGAGCGCTTGTTCGCCAATGAAAAAGATGCTATCGAGCTGATCAAATGGAGGGACCTGTACAGCACGCTCGAACTAGCAACCGATAAGTGCGAAGACGTAGCCAACGTGATCGAATCGATCATGCTCAAGTACGCTTGATCGCATGACCCTCCTCGCCGTCATTATCGTTCTCGCGTTGGTGTTCGACTACATCAATGGCTTTCACGATGCTGCCAACAGTATAGCTACGATCGTGAGTACCAAGGTGCTCACTCCTTTTCAAGCTGTTATCTGGGCGGCATTGTTCAATTTCATCGCGTTCTTCATCTTCAAGGACCATGCGGTGGCCAATACGATCAGCAAAACGGTGCATAAGGAATTCGTTACACTGCCAGTGATCCTGAGCGGCTTGATCGCAGCTATCATCTGGAACCTTGCAACGTGGTGGTATGGAATTCCTTCTTCAAGTTCCCACACACTGATCGGTGGCTTTGCAGGGGCTGCAGTCGCTCATGCTGCGGTCACCACAAATGGTTTCGACTTCGCCGATGTAGTGGAGAAGGACAAGATCATCAAGACCGTCGCGTTCATTTTTCTGGCTCCGATCGTAGGTATGGTCATCAGCATGTTCATCACCTTGGTCACGCTGGTTCAAACCACATGGTACCGGGTAAGTTTGATAGTTCTCGTTTCGATGGGCACTTGGGCATTGTTCGTTCATCTCCAAGGCAACAAGTTGGAGGAGAATCTTGGTAAGTATTTCCTGGTCGAAGACAAGTTGATAGCCGCTCAGGAGGACCCTTCCAAGATGGCGGATTATGACAAGGCCAAAGCCAAGTTGGACAAAGCTCTGCCGCTGCTCACCATGTACGGTACGCTCTCTGCTGAGGCTGTGGCCCAGCGTATACAAGCCGAAGTGGATCCTGAACTGGATCAAGTAAAACTGGGTGAAGACCTGGCCAAAGCGGACAATACGTGGATCAGGGTGGGTATCATGGGGATCGCGTTCGTCTTCATTCTGGTGTACTTGTATGTGGAGTTGGTGAAGACGCCGAATGCCTTCAGCATGGCGAACATGTTCAAAAAACTGCAACTCGTGAGCAGTGCTGCGTTCAGCATTGGTCACGGCGGTAATGATGCTCAGAAAGTGATGGGGATCATTTGCGCGGCACTTATTGCGAGCGGCGAGATCACAGATATCAAGGAAATGCCGAATTGGGTCCCACTGGCCTGCTATGCCGCCATTGGTTTGGGCACACTTACCGGTGGTTGGAAGATCATCAAGACCATGGGTACACGTATCACAAAAGTGACTCCGCTTGAGGGCGTTTGTGCCGAAAGTGCCGGCGCAATGACCCTCTACTTGACCGAGCAGATGGGCATTCCCGTAAGCACTACGCATACGATCACCGGAAGTATCATTGGTGTTGGTGCCACCAAAAGGACCAGTGCTGTCCGTTGGGGTGTTACCCTGAGTCTGTTGTGGGCCTGGATCATCACGATCCCGGTAAGTGCGGTACTTGCTGGTATCGCCTATTGGGTGTGCGGGCTTTTCGGTTTGCATTGAGCCGAGGCTACATTTGGCCAACTGCCATCATTGGTTCTGGAATATTCTCCTGATCAACTGATGGGCTGGTCATTTGATCGCACCCCATGAGCATCCTACTCGCCGATGCTGGCCATTGGAAGAACCTGCTTCCGCTCACGTTCACACGGCCAATTGGCATGTTGCGTCCGGGCATACTCACATTGAACGATGCCTGGTGGCGCATGACCGAGATGCCGGTAGGATTCGTGACCGAAGGCTACTTGCAAGAGAAATTTCCGGTCGTAAAGAGTGAAACAGTGCGCGAGGTTGATGCGAGCCTGCTGCCCACTCCAGAACTTGTTGGTGCGGTGCTCGACCTGGAACTTGGGCAAGCGCTTACGCGCCAGGGTCGCACGTTGGCCTTTTGCAGGCCAGGCGTTGAACCAGCGGTCGCGACGGATTGGTCCAACCTTTCGACCTACTGGAACACGAAGGCCTTTGCAGGCGAGTTGGTCAGCTTCACCCGTCCCTGGCATTTGTTCCAACACTGCGGCAAGGCCATCATCAACGATTTTGTCCTGATCACGGAAGGCCGTCGCAGCCAGCGCATTGGCGCCCAGAACACGGTGATCGGCGACCCCAACCTGATCTTTTTGGAAGAAGGTGCGGTTGTGGAAGCAAGCATCCTGAATACGAATGGTGGCCCTATCTATATCGGTCATGGAGCCGAAGTGATGGAAGGTGCGATGCTGCGCGGGCCGATCGTCCTCGGTGACCATGCGCAGATCAAGATGGGGGCGAAGATCTATGGTCCATCGGCCTTCGGTCCGGAATGCCGAATAGGCGGGGAAGTGAACAATAGCGTGATGCTCGGATACAGTAACAAGGGCCATGACGGTTTTCTGGGGAACAGCGTGCTGGGAGAATGGTGCAACCTGGGTGCTGACACGAACAACAGCAATTTGAAGAATACGTATGGCGACGTGAAGGCATGGAGCTATGCCGAAGAAGCCATGGTGAATACCGATCTGCAGTTCTGTGGATCGATCATGGGCGACCATAGCAAAAGCGGCATTAATACGATGTTCAACACAGGCACCGTAGCCGGGGTGTGCGCGAACATTTTTGGTTGTGACTTTCCGCCCAAGCACATTCCGAGTTTTTCGTGGGGGGGTGCATCCGGTTTCGACCTGTACGAGTTCGAAAAGGCCATGGAGACCTGTAAGCGCGTAATGGAACGCAGAAAGGTCGACTTCACCCCTTCGGACAAGGCGATCTTGAAGGCGGTGTTCGAGGCGACACGCTAATTCTTCGTCTGCCACCTTTTCAGTCTTTTCCCCAAGGCATGAAGCTTGGCATTTGGGCCTGCCCTGTTGAAAATCGGCGTCCGGCGACCCTTCATCATCGAAGTACCTTCGCCCTGCGCCACAATGGCACCGACTTGTAATGGACGACCGTAGCACACCTGACAATCGCCTTTTCAGTTCCGAAGCACTCGATAACGAGACGGAACTCATTCCGCTTATCACCGCTGAGGATGTGGAGCAAATGGACGCGGAGAGCACTCCGCCCGAACTCCCCATTCTTCCTCTTCGCAATACGGTTCTTTTTCCTGGGGTCGTGATCCCGATCACTGTGGGCCGTGACCGCAGCATTCGCTTGATCCAGGAAGTGTACCGTGGCAACAAAACCCTTGGTGTCGTTAGTCAGAAGGATAGCGCTATCGAAGATCCCCGGCCAGAGGACCTTAACCGCATTGGAACCATCGCAACGATCATTCGCATGTTGCGCATGCCTGATGGTAGCACCACGGCCATCATTCAAGGCAAGAAGCGGTTCGAGATCCTCAACATGGTGAAGGTTGATCCGTTCTTCACCGCGAGCATCAAGGAATTCACCGAAGTACGACCTGACAAGAAGGACAAGGAGTTCGGTGCGCTGATCAGTTCCTTGAAGGATCTGGCGATGAACATCATCAAAGCCAGCCCGAATATCCCCTCCGAGGCCAGTTTTGCGATCAAGAACATCGACTCGCCAAGCTTCCTGGTGAATTTCATCAGCAGCAATATGAACGCTGAGGTGGTGGAGAAGCAGAAGATGCTGGAAGTGGCCGACCTGCGCGAACGTGCGAACCTGCTCCTGGCCTATCTCACCAAGGAGTTGCAACTTCTGGAGATGAAGAACGAGATCCAGAGCAAAGTGCGAACGGAAGTGGATCGTCAGCAACGTGAATACTTCCTGCACCAGCAGATAAAGACCATTCAGGACGAACTGGGTGGCAACCCCATAGAGCAGGAGATCGCCGAAATGCGGTTGAAGGCTGAGAAGAAAAAGTGGACCGCCAAAGTGGGGGAGACCTTTGAGAAGGAGATCACCAAGTTGCAGCGGATGAACCCGGCTGGTGCGGAGTTCAGTGTACAGTACAATTACGTACAGCTCTTGTTGGAATTGCCGTGGGGTGATTACACCACGGACAAGTTCGACCTGAAGAATGCCGCCAAGATCCTTGATCGCGACCACTTTGGTTTGGAGAAGGTCAAGGAACGCATCATCGAGCATTTGGCCGTTCTGAAACTGAAGGGTGACATGCGGGCACCGATCATTTGCCTGTACGGCCCTCCAGGTGTGGGGAAAACCAGCCTTGGTAAAAGCATGGCTGAGGCGCTCGGCCGCAAATACGTGCGCATGAGCCTCGGCGGCTTGCATGATGAAGCGGAGATCCGCGGTCACCGTAAAACATACATCGGTGCCATGCCTGGCCGATTGATCCAAAGCTTGAAAAAGGCCGGGAGCAGCAATCCCCTCTTTGTGTTGGATGAGATCGACAAAGTGGGTAAGGATTTCCATGGTGATCCAGCCAGTGCTTTGCTTGAAGTGTTGGATCCAGAGCAGAACCACGCCTTTCACGACAATTTCGTGGAGGTCGATTATGACCTTAGTCGTGTGATGTTCGTGGCCACGGCCAACAGCCTGAGCACGATCCATCCGGCGTTGCGCGATCGTATGGAGATCATCGAGGTGAACGGTTACACCTTGGAAGAGAAAGTGGAGATCGCCAAACGCCACCTGATCCCCAAGCAGCTGAAAGAGACCGCCGTAAAAGCCAAGCAGATCAAGTTCGGCGCAGGTTTGATCGAGGCGATCATCGAGGATTATTCCGATGAAAGCGGTGTTCGAACGCTCGATAAACGCATAGCCAAACTGATACGCTACCGGGCAAAGCAGATCGCCATGCGGCAGAAGCATGAGATCACAATTCAAAAGGGTGAATTGGCCAAGATCTTTGGCCCAAGTCATGCTCGCGACAAATACCAGGGCAACGATGTGGCTGGTGTTGTCACTGGTCTCGCATGGACGCCAACCGGCGGGGACATCCTATTCTTGGAGACCAGCATCACCAAAGGCGAAGGCAAGCTTACCCTTACAGGAAGCCTCGGTGACGTGATGAAGGAAAGCGCGATGCTGGCCTTGGAATACTTGAAGGCGCACAGTGAGATCATCGGCATCGAGCAAGAGGTGTTCAAGCGCTGGAACGTTCACCTGCACGTGCCCGAAGGCGCTACTCCAAAAGACGGCCCATCAGCAGGTGTCGCCATGCTCACCAGTATCGCAAGTGCTTTTACTCAACAGAAAGTGCGCAAGGCTGTGGCCATGACCGGCGAGATCACCCTGCGCGGCAAAGTGCTTCCTGTTGGCGGTATCAAGGAAAAGATCCTCGCGGCCAAACGGGCCGGTATCAAAGAGATCATCCTGAGTGCTGACAACCGCAAGGACATCGAGGATATTGACACGCGCTACACCAAGGGTATGCGCTTCACTTACGTTACTGAAATGATCGAGGTGGTGAGGCACGCCTTGTTGAAGGAGAAAGTGGAGCACGCCTTGCAGGTGGCATGAGGTTGAATTGAGAAAGTGCGAGTCAGGGGCTGATCAGCTTCTGGCCCGCACTTTCAATTTGTAAACCGAATTTGCTTTCAGATATTGAACTGCGCCAATAACATCCGACAGTTCTTCCTCTTAATACATCGAAAAAGCTGCGGGCGAAAAGGTGGACTCCGAGCTATTGGGCCGTATCGAGAACCGCAGCAGCTGGCAATGGTAGAACTTGGTCAACCACGCTTACCTCCTCCAGTCGGTTCCAATTGTAAACCGCGCTCTGCCGCTCAGTGCGAGCAAATCGAGTCGCGTTCAATACATCTGTGAACAAGCGGCAGCTGGTGTACGTGGTTTTGCCAGTTGAAGGATCCTTCACTCCACTAACGATGGCATCATGCGCCAGGGCATGTTCGAGCACAGGTAGCAGATCATTTACCTCGCCTTTGGAGTTCTCGATCCGATAGGGTGCGACAAAGTCGGAATACACGTACGAATCCCCGCGAACATCATAGCTGAATCGCTGTTTGCGCGCGGCAATTGTTCGAAGGCGTTCGAGTAGGAGCGTGGTACGGCGATCGTTTATCATCTGTTCGGAAGGATGGCAAAAATGCCTTCGGAACAGCTTGGCTTTTCACGCGATACGAGCCAGTGATCAACAATGTATCAGGGCTAAGTTGGGTCACTGTTTCGATGGATCCAAGAAAACCCCGGACTAATAGAGGTCTCGACCGTTCCAATTTTGCTGGCCAAAACTCAGACGCCGAAATGACAAATAGCCAACGATAAAGCGGAGGCTGAAAGGTTGACCAGTAAGTGAGACCACACCGTTCCGAGAATAGTCCACCCAATGGTACGCTGCTTGGAGACCGACGTAGCCGCCACGCTTGAAGTACCATCGAAACTCTGTACCTGTGCTAATGTCGAGTGAACTGGCTGTTGCATCTTGGTCTTTGTGGTCCTCGTCATTCTTGAACGTATCGAAACCATCCCAACCAATGCCCCCTATAAGTTGAACCTCAAAATGCTTTTTTCTTGGAATAAGATCCCACCCAATATCGGCACCAATGTGCGCACCAAGAAAGTGTGAGGTCGTGTCAATAGTCCCATCTCCATGCTTGTGGCGAGCAACATATGAATGTGAGGAAGGCCCAAATCGAGAAGCGATCGATAGGTCGTAGTTCATACGCCGATGCTTCGCCCCAAAACGAACACCAAACTCTGGCCGTGGCCCAATTATTCCTAAGGCGCCAGACGGGATCCAAGCCCCTAGTGAAAAAGACAGATGGCCGAGTACTTCATTCGCTTCTACCTTGTTGGGCCCGGTAAATGACGATTGAAGCGCCGTTCCTGCATAGGAGTTTCGCTCCAATCGAATAGCCAAGCTGTCGGTCCCGCTTCCGAAAAGCGCGCAGAGATCGTGTGCCAACCCGCCTTCAGGAAGGGTAACTACCAAACTGTCAGCCCAATGAGATAGGCTTGTCTCCATGTTTTTGTAGACCATGGGTTGATCTATTCCCAACCCATACTCCATTGATGTATAGTACCGTGATTCCTTGGCCCTGCTCGATCCCGTATCAGCTCTCATGCGTTTGACATAGCGTTGTCGGTTGACTAAACCCAGCAAGGAAGGAGCATGGTAGGAACTATCAGTAAACCGGCCAGCCTGAATATCGAGGAACAACCTGGTTAGATCGGAATGCGGGCAATGGCCACAGTGCTTCGTCCAATAACTCAAGAACAGCGCGGTAGAATCAAATCTTTCGCGTTCAATGGATGTTGCCAGCAATGAGCGAGCATTCACATCGATCTCACTTCAACTTACCACTGGGCGTCTCATCAGCACATCCATTGGATCTTGCGCATAAACACCGGTGCCAATTATTAGAGCAGCCAGAAAGGTTCGGAAGCGACAGATCAACATGAACCGAAGATGCGCAACAAATGCGTTCTGCACATTTCACAGATAGTGAAGTCTGAAAAATTTGGATCAAGCACAGGGCATTTTCTGGGTACGTATCCAAAACTGAAAGCCCCGACCACAGGCCGAGGCTTTCTAGAACTGTTCAGTAAAACGATTACGCCGTCACCACCTTGTCACCCTTGTAGGCACCTGCCAACAACTTTTCTTGCACTTGCTTGAAGCTGGTGATCGTGCGCTCCACGTCAGCCATGGAATGCACTGCAGTGGGGATCAGGCGAAGCAGGATCTCATCTTTGGGGATCACCGGGTAAACCACAATGCTGCAGAAGATCCCGTGGTTCTCCCGCAGGTCCACAACCACTCCTGTGGCTTCGGGCACACCGCCTTTCATGTATACAGGCGTCACACAGCTATTGGTTTTGCCAATATCCAATCCGGCGTTCTTCAAGCCGGTTTGCAAAGCGTTGGTAATATCCCACAACTTCTTGCTCAATTCAGGCATTGTGCGCATCATTTCCAGCCGCTTCAATGCACCGATCACGATAGGCATCGGCAAACTCTTGGCATAGGTCTGGCTGCGCATGTTGTAGCGCATATACATCATGATGTCTTCAGGGCCGCTGATAAAGCCACCGATGCTGGCCATGGCCTTGGCGAACGTTCCGAAGTAGACATCCACGTCCTTCTGCACACCCTGGAAGTCCGCCGTACCACGGCCGTTCTCTCCCATTTGGCCGAAACCGTGAGCATCGTCAACGAACAGCCGGAAATTGTACTTGGCTTTGCGTTCAACGATCTCCTTCAACTTGCCTTGGTCGCCCGCCATGCCGAATACACCCTCGGTCATCACGAGTATGCCGCCGCCGGACTCCTTGGTCAACTTGGCAGCGTTCTCCAATTGTTTGTCGAAGCTGGCCATGTCGTTATGCTGGAATACGAAGCGCTTGCCCATGTGCAGGCGGGCGCCATCGATCATACAAGCATGGCACTCGCTATCGTAAACGAGCACATCATGACGGGAGAGGAGCGCCTCGATCGCGCTCATGCAGCCTTGGTAGCCATAATTCAGCAGGAAGGTGTCGTCCTTCTGCATGAATTCGCTGAGGGCATCTTCTAATTGTTCATGGTACTTGGTCTGTCCGCTCATCATCCTGGCCCCCATCGGATAAGCCATGCCCCACTCTGCAGCGGCATCGGCATCAACTTTCCGAACATCGGGATGATTTGCAAGGCCTAAGTAGTTGTTCAAACTCCAAACCAGCACAGGTTTGCCACGGAAGGTCATATGGGCTCCCAGTTCTCCTTCGAGTTTTGGGAAACT
>JANNYL010000569.1:0-5200 GCA_031410075.1 Flavobacteriales bacterium | reverse complement strand
CTGTGCCCATAAGGCCAGGCAGAAGCGCTCCGCGCACCATCGATAAGTTCAAAAACAGGCCTAAGCCCAAGTACCTCTTCAACTCCAAACCAGCCTTCTGACCACCTTAACTTAATGACATTGGGGGCAGGGGTGGTTTCCCCATGTCGTTTCAGTGAGGATCTGATGTGTCCATCATTGAACCGAAGAACTGCAGCAAACTGAATGGTGTACAGAAGAAGTTGAAACCACCCCCAGCCCCTCCTTTGGCACCCGGATCGAGTTCCGCCGAACATCCCGACGTTCGTCGGACTGTTCAGCGGTTCGATCCTAAGGAGGGGAGAACACTTGGTTGATCACATGGTTGTTTTCCCCTCCTTGTCCGCGCGGCGATGCTCCCTTCGGGACGCCGCGCAGGAGGCGAGAACAGCTTTATTTATCCTTCGCAGCCTTGTTCCAGTGCTCCGCCAGCGAATGGTTGCACGCGTTCATCAGGGCCATGCCTTCGCGCGCCAGGTCGTGGTAGTCGTTCTCGCCACGGCGGTAAAAGCGCGCCATGTCCTTGAACTGGATCATCGCCGTTTCCACCACGCTGTCCTCCACCAAGGGCAGCACGCCCCAATAGCAGGTGCGGAAGCGCTCCAAACAACTATCGAAAGCCACTGTGTCCTCCGGGCCTATCCACAACTGCTCGTCGTGCGGCACCACCAGCAGGTCGCCCACCGATCTTCCTACTTCCTCGTAGGCCTGCAACTTCTTGTTGTACATGCTGCGGGCGAACTCCATCTTGCTCTCGTGGCTCATCTGGCTGGTGAACTGCCAGGCGCCCACCGAGATGCCCAGCACCGTGACAACGGGAGTTATCCCCTTGGCCCAGTCCCAGCCCTTGCTCTCCGACTTTTCCTCCATCACTGCGTAAGGTAGATGCTGCGTGTGGCGTCCGTCTTGCCATCGGGCACGGTGGTCAGGCGCACGCAGGTCGCGTTGCCCTTGCACGCCGGCGCACCGGCCGGCAAACTCTTCACCTCGTACTTGGCGCCACCGAAGGCGATGCCGCTCTTGCCGTTCGCCGTCCAGCTGCTGAGCGCCTCTGTGCTGCTCTTCCATGCGCCGCCCACACATTGCTTCACCACTACCTCCTTCGTCTGGAACGTGTAACTGGCATCGCCGGCCTTGCACGCCGCGCCCGCCGCGCTATTGCCGATCACGGACCATTGCCCGCCGCCGCCAGTAAGCGTGCCGAGGGCCTCCTGCTGGGCGCTCACAAAAACGCTGAGGCCGATGCCGAGGAACAGAAAAGGGATGCGAAACATGATGTGGTTTGTTTGGACAGAATACGATGCAAGTCCGGTACCAAAGATGGTGAATGGTGCGGAATGCATTCGCCTTTCTTTTCCCCTCCCGCAGGGACTCCGCAACACGATCGTGCGTTCCAACCATGCGCGGCTTTCGCGCCTTGGCTGGAACGCGGAATTCCACCGGTTCGCTTCCGAAAACCAGTTCGAGATGGCTTCTAGTTCAACACAATGCGCCCGGTGGCTACGGACTGCTGGGCCGCGCGGACCTGGTAGAAGTAGACGCCGCTGGCCAAGGCACCACGCTGCAGGGTGGTGGTGGTGTGCGTCAGGCGGTCCTGGCGCACCTGCTGGCCCATGGCGTTGGTGAGGGTGAGCACCAGGCCGTTCTGCAACTGTGCGGGATCCACTTGGAACTGGACCAGATCGGTCATGGGGTTGGGGAACACGGTAATGGCCGGTGCGGCATCCTGTTCCTCCACGCTGGTAACCGGTAGGCCGTACCATTCCAGGTCGCCTTCTCCGTAAGTGAATACGCGGAGCAGCGGGCTGAGGGAGTACCAATCGTAATTGGTGTTGCCACCGGTCATTTGGGTCTTGATGCGGACCACATCGGTCACCGTACCCAAGGGCGTTATCAACGTACCATAGCCGTCGTAGGTCACCGTGATCTCACCGGATCCACCACCATCAGCCAGGTAGGTATCCACAACGCTTTCCCCGAAGGCGAACGGGAATTTCAGTTTGGTCTTCGGGTTGGCCGTGAAGATGTCGTAGCTGCCCATACTGGAGATGCCATCGGCGACAGCCTCCAAGCGGTCGGCCAGGTTGTTGAAGTAGTAGTAGTACTGTGAACCGCTGGATGTGCGTTTGGCCACGTTGTTGGCGGTGGGGAAGTTGGCGGCGTAGGGCGTGGCGGCGGGCTCCAGCACTTGGTAGGTATTGCCATCGAGATACAAGAAGGCAGTGCTGAAGTCCCACACTACGTTCGCACCGGCAGGCCCTTCCGGCAATGTGGTGGAGCCTGCGCCCCGTGGTGCCACAAAGCCCGGCGCGGGCAGGTAATAGCCGTTCTGGATCACGGGTTGTGCAGCGGCCAGTGCAGATGCCAAGAGAAAGATCGGCGTAAGGTTCCGGTACATGGGAGGATGGGTTAGGCGGTAAAGGACGACTATTCCCGATCGGTAGGCGATCTATCCCCCCCGCAGGGTCTGCGCAAACCGATCGTGTGTGAACTTGCCTTTCATGTGTTCCGCTTTTCCGTGATCCCATTTTCAGGAGGGGTGATACCCTTCTCCACGCGTTGAGCCGGCCATGGATGTTCGGAGCCGGTGGATAGTTTTGGCCTATGCGATGCATCATCACGCTTGCTTGTCTGCTCATGTTCGGCTGCAACGTAGTGGCCCAAGAGCAGCCCAGCGCGTGGAAGCGCGCCGAGAAGCGCTTCTCGGTTTGCGCAGATATTGGGTTGAGCCTCTTTGGGCCCGGCCGCTCAACCAGCACCGTGCCGCTGAGTGGCAACATCACCAGTTTGGATCATCTCGAAAGTTGGGCCGGGCTCATGGGCGAGTTCGCATTCGATGGCGTGGTGTTGCACGTGGGCTGGGCGTATCAAACGAATTCCGCCGCAGGCCAGGTCAAGTTTCCACCTTACGGCACCGAGACTTTTCGCTCCACCAGCTCGGCGAATGCGTTCCGTGTATGGAGGGGACGCATCGGTTACGAATGGCGCTTCCTTCGCGAGCACTTTTCCTTCGAGCCCTATCTGGCTATCGCGCTCAATTCGGCTGCGAACACGGGAACACGCAGCGGCAGCAGCACCAGAGGATTGATGATCACCGCAGGCTCACCCGATACGGTGATGACGCGGGTCGAACGCACGTACAAGCAGTTGACCAAGCAGGCCTGGACCGGTGGCTTCGGTGGGCGCTTGACCTATCATGCCGGTCGAGTGCTCCTTTTCGCGAATGCCGAATACCTCGCCGGTGCGCGGGATTGGTATGCGGTTGAGATCACCGCATCGCGCTCTTCCACCGTGAACGGAAGCACCCGCGACGAAGCCCGTTTCGTCGCGCGCGCCGATCGATGGACCTTCGGCTTGGGCATCGGCATCGATCTGCTCAGGCCCAAGGTGCCGGAGGCGGGTACCTGGTGAGGAGCCGCCTGATGGTATGAGCTGGACGTGGGCGCTCTGCGTTTGTTCGCGTAAACGCATTTCAGGACGGGTCACCCAGTTCAGGACGAAACAACAACCGTAAACCTATCTTCGGACATCAACCCAAAACTGTAAACCTGTTTTAGGACGGGTCAGGTCGCACACGAGCGCGGATGCTCACGCGTGAGCGGGCAAGTTCCGCCCCGATCGTAGAGCGCATGCCACACCCGGTCGGCGGTGCGGGTGCCTCCTCAACCCTTCTTCTTCGCCAGCAGGAGCACCAAGCCGACCGCAGCCGCGATGCCGCCCCCAATAAAATAGCCGTTGAAGGCGCTGTCGCTCTTGCCCAGCGTCAGCTCGGTTTTTCCCAGGTCGATCGTGGCTTGGCCGTCGTCCTTCTTCATCAGCCCGTAGCCGATGACCGCGAGACCGATAAGGATGAGCAGGGCGGGAATGGACTTATGCATGGTGCGTGGTTTTGTCTACATAGGGCAAGCCGCGCACCAAGCGGCACGCACTTGGCGACAGCTAAGGCAAATTCACGAACATGAAGTCTTCCAAGAAAAAGGCGGCCACGAAGACCGCTCCCCGCAAAGTCGCAACGAACGCACCCGCGGCCAAGAAAGCCGCTGCGAAGAAGAAGGCCGCCGTGCCCGCCAAGACCGCCAAGCCCGCAAAGGCCACCGGCAAGGCCGCGCGACCGGTCGCCAAGAACACGAAGCCTGCGCGCAAAGCTGCCAAGCCTGTGAAGCCTGCCAAGCGGACCGCCGCACCAGTGAACAAAGCGAAGAAGGCCCCGCAACGCACGGCGATCCCCAGCACCCGCCAGGCAGCCCCCGCCGCGAAGGCGAAGAAGCCCATGCCACGCACCACCGCGCCCATTCAGCGACCGCCCGCAGCCGCGCAGCCACAGGCCAAACTCCGCAAGCCAGCAACGGAACGGGCCAGCGCACCAACGCCGCCCAAGCGCCAGCCGCGCACGCAACCGGACGTACACCTCCCCGACGCCACCTACGATCCCACGCCGGATACCAACGTTCCCCTGCGCGGGCACACCTCCTTCCAGCACAACGCCCAGAGCGAACGCGCCGCCGCACTGAAAGGACAGCGCGCGCACAACCCCCGCCGCAAACACTGAGCGCCGGGATCGTGAGAAAGAGTTTTTCGCGGATGAGCCCGCTGCACAGGCAGGGGCGCTGAAAGCGGATGTGCGCTTGAGCAGGACGCGGGATGCTGTGCTCTGCGGTAGATCCAAAAGAGAAAGTTGAACAGATGGTCTTGCAGGATTTTTATTTTGCATCCTAAGAATTATGCACTAGTAAAAAGTATTGTGTATGTTTGCGTCATCGTAGACGTTACTGCACAAATGAAAGACCGGCCACCTTACGCCCTTCTTCGCTCCATAAGCACGGTCCGGACTGGCTTTTCATTCCGTGAGCGGGTGGAGCATAACCCCGCCGGAGGGGTGGCTGTGGTCCAGATGAAGGACCTCCGGGAAGGGTATTCGACCATTGCCAAGGACGATATCGTTTGGGTTTCTGGCGAAGGTATTGCCCCGAACCACCTCCTCGACAAGGGCGATATTCTCTTCGTAGCGAAGGGCCAGAACAACCATGCGGTGGTCTTCGACTTGGACCTGCCTAAGGCCGTCGCTGCCTCTGCTTTCTTCGTGATCAGGCCGGCCACGACCAAGGTCGCCTCCTACTACCTCGCGTGGTGGATCAACCAGGAACCCGTGCAGGAGTACCTTCATCAGAACATGGCGGGCACC
>JANNYL010000568.1:0-11320 GCA_031410075.1 Flavobacteriales bacterium | reverse complement strand
TTCGGTGATGCACACGATCACCTTGATCCCTGCATCGGCAGCTTCCATGATCGCATCCGCAGCGAACGCGGGCGGAACGAAAATGATGCTCACGTCAGCGCCTGTGACTTTCACCGCCTCGCTCATGGTTTCAAACACTGGGCGATCGAGGTGCTTCTGGCCTCCCTTGCCCGGTGTAACACCACCAACCACGTTGGTGCCGTATTCGATCATCTGTTCCGCGTGGAACGTGCCTTCGCTACCGGTGAAGCCCTGCACCAGGACTTTGCTGTTCTTGTTGACGAGTACGCTCATGGTGGATCTTGAAATACGCGGCGAATCTAATCGGCGTTGGAAGGAACGGAGGCGATCGGTGTGTAGTTGGTTCGCAAGTAGTTGAATATCAGTGTGAGCGTGCCCAACATGATGGCACCGGCCACCCAGAACGGCAAACCATAGCCCAAGGTGTAGAGTGGCCCCGCGATGGCGGGTCCCAACACGCGCCCCATGGAGCCGAATCCCTGGTTCTGGCCCATCACCTCCCCTTGCTCATGTGGATCCGCTTTGCGGCTCAGGATCGATACCAAGCTCGGATTCAAACAGGCGTTGCCGATCGAAAGCATTGCCATGGGTATCACGCTACACGCGATAAAGACCCAATTCATTGGAATGATGGAACCAGAGACATCGCGCAGACCCGCAGGTACAAAAGGGATCGCTGCCAATCCAAGGCCCACGAGGATACAGCCATAGATCATCATTTTCCGCTCCCCGAGAATGCGGTTGAACACGCTGACCAATCCGCCCTGGGAAATGGCCGAAAGGATGCCGACCATGGAGAACATGAGACCGGTTTGCTCCACACTGAGGGCGAACTGATCCTTCCACAAAAGCGAGATGGTCACGTTCATCATGCTGAAGGCCGTGATGTACACGAAACCAATGAGGAAAATATCGCGAAAGCGCGTGTCTTTGAGCGAAGCGAACGTACTGGCGATGGGCTTGAAATTGATCTTGCGGGTAGTGTCCTTCACCTTCAGTGTTTCTGGAAGCATAGTGACCACGCCGAGCAGGTTCAACAGGCAAAGGGCAACCGCGAAATAGCCCACAGCCTCAACACCGAAGCGATGGAAAATAATACCACCGATCGCCGGGCCAAAAGCGAACGCCATTCCGAACGACGCACCTACGATAAGACCGATGCGCTTGGCGCGGTCCTTCGGCGGCGTGATATCGCTCACGTAAGCCTGCGCTGCTGCAATGTTGCCTGAACCAATGCCGGTAAGAATGCGGCTCGCGAACAACAACGCGATACTGGTGGCATGCGCAAAAATGACATAGCTGATCGCGCTGAGCACGATGGCGGAGACGATCACCGGCCGCCTTCCGTAACGGTCACTGATGGATCCCCAGATCGGCGAGCATAGGAAGACCATTACCGAGAACACTGCGGCAGAAAGCGTGATGATCGTGTCGCTGGCGTGGAGCTCCTTGGCGAAATAAGGAACCACTGGAATGAAGATGCTGAAGCCCAGCAGGTCGATGAAGATCGTTAGCCAGAGAATGAGTAGGCGGCGATCCATCATCTATGCGCTCTTGGCTTTTTCTACTTCTGAAGTACGCCGAACGTACGGTCGAATGATGAGGCGGATCGTGTTCTTCCAGCTCATGTACTTCCACGCCCAACCCATCAGCACTTGCAGCCTGTTGCGGAAACCCACTAGTGCCATCAGATGCACGAACATCCAGCCGAGCCAGGCGATCCAACCGCCCAAATGCAACTTACCTGCATCCACCACCGCTTTGAAACGGCCGATGGTAGCCATACTGCCTTTATCCACATAAGTGAATTCGATCATCGACTTTCCTTCCGCCTTCCGGATCAAGTTGCGCACCAACAGTTCGGCTTGCTGGATCGCGACTGGCGCCACTTGCGGGTGACCGAATTCCCACTTCCCTTCTTGCATGAACGCAACGTCGCCAAGCGCATAAACATCAGGGATCCCCTTAAGTTGATTGCACCGATCCACTGCGTAACGGTTCGCTTTGGGCTCCAACGCTGCTTCCAGACCAGGGATCAATGTTCCTTTTACGCCAGCGGCCCAGATTACCGTGTTGCTATCCATGGTATCACCGTCCTTGAAGCTGATGCGATCGCCATCGTAGCTGACCACGCGTGCATTGAACCGCACCTCCACACCCATCTCCGTAAGGTACTTGAGCGCGTTGGCACTGCTCTTCTCCGAAAAATTCTTCAGTACGCGATCATTGCTGTCGATCAGCACAATGCGCATTCGGTCGCTATCGAGTTCACGGTATTCGCGCTTGAGGATCGTATTGCGGATCTCGGCCAATGCACCGGCGAGTTCCACACCCGTTGGTCCTGCACCGACTATGGTGAAATTGAGCTGACGTTTCTGGGTATGCTCGTCCTGCTGGTAAAGCGCGGCTTCAAAATCCTGGAGGAAATCACTGCGGATGTCGAGCGCCTGTCCGATACTCTTCAGCTGCATGGCCTCGCGTTCGAGGTCCTTCATGCCGAAGAAATTCGTTTCGCTACCCGTTGCGAGCACGAGAATGTCATAGTGGAATTCGCCGTGATCGGTAACAACCACTTTGCGAGCAGGATCGACGGCGGAAACCCTCGTCATGCGAAAGGCCACATTGGGCATGGGCGCCACCGTTTTGCGGAACGGGTGCGCGATGCTATCCGCACTAAGACTGGCTGTGGCGACTTGATAAAGCAGTGGCTGGAAGCAATGGTGATTGTGCTTGTCCAGCAACATCACCTTGTAGGGTCGCCCCTCCAAGCCCTTGATCACTTCCAATCCCGCGAAGCCACCGCCAACCACAACAACTGTGGGATAAGCGATCTCTTCATAGGCTTTACGAGCAGTAGTTGACATTGGGGCGCGAAGATCGCCCAATTTCGCGGCGAACATGTTGGAACAGGACACCATTTGCGCGTTAAGCACGCCTCCCGGCGCTGGGGCCATTGCGGTAATACGTCTCAGCGGTCCTGAAGCCATGGCGATCGTGCGCCGGTGCTCGGACCTTTCCAAGAACATCGCCACGCGCACCGCCTATTTCTGCAAACTGCGCGACGAAGAGGGTGATATCGACGAGGGCCTAGTAACGTGGTTCAAGGGCCCAGCCTCGTATACCGGTGAGGATGTTGTGGAGATCGGAGTGCATGGATCCATGTACATACAACAGCGGTTGCTCACCGCACTCACCAAGCAGGGCGCGCGTACTGCGAAGCCCGGCGAATTCACCTTGCGTGCCTTTTTGAACCGTAAGCTCGACCTGTCGCAGGCCGAAGCGGTGGCCGACCTGATCGCCAGCAGTAGCAAGGCCGCGCATAACCTGGCGTTGCAACAATTGCGCGGCGGGTATAGCGAAAGGATCGAAGCGCTCCGCCAGCAGCTCATCGACTTCAGTGCGTTGATCGAACTGGAACTCGATTTCAGCGAAGAGGATGTGGAGTTCGCGAAGCGCGATGACCTGCTCGCATTGATCAACGAACTGATCACTATCTGCAGCGATCTGATGAACAGCTTCCGCTATGGCAATGCGGTGAAACAGGGCGTCCCTGTGGCCATCATCGGTGCGCCGAACAGCGGCAAGAGCACACTGCTGAACACGCTGTTGCAAGAGGACCGCGCAATTGTGAGCGAAATCCCGGGTACCACGCGTGATACCGTTGAAGAAGCCATCACCATCGAAGGCGTGCTTTTCCGCTTCATTGACACGGCAGGCATTCGAAGTACGGAGGACACCATCGAGAAACTGGGGATCGAACGCAGCTACAAAAAAGCGACCGAGGCCAGTATTGTGATCCTGCTCGGTGATGCTTCGGTAATGAACGAAAGCGCTTTCCGCACGCAGGCAACATTAATGCGGGAGCGCATTGGCGAAGGGCCACAACTGATCCCGGTACTGAACAAGATCGACCTGCCGAACACACGAACCGGTAGCTCTGTGATGCACATCAGCGCCAAGACCGGGGCAGGGATACAAGAACTGAAAGACGCGTTCATCGAGCATGTGCAAGCCTTGCAGGAAGGCGAAGGCGGCATCGTGGTTACGAACGTGCGCCACGTGGAAGCATTGGGCCATGCACGCCAAGCATTGCACGATGCACGGATCGCCATGACCAAGGGTGTAAGTGGTGAGTTCCTGGCCACCGACCTGCGCCGGGCGCAACATCACCTTGGGGAGATCACCGGGCGGATCACACCGGACGATCTCCTGGGCAGCATTTTCGGGAAGTTCTGTATCGGAAAGTGAACCGGGGAAGTCCCGGCATTAGCCGTGGGCGGGGCGCGATATCTTTCCCGGAATGAAAGCGGTTAGAGCCATCGCCATTATCGGCCTCATCTGCACCGGGGTCCTGCTGAACGTCCAAGACGCAACGGCCACCAGGAAACCGCTGCGCTTCGGGGTGAACCTCTTACCGATGATGGCCTATCGGGAACTGTTCCTTACGGAGAAGAACGACATCACCGCTGCGATATCGGAGTGGCGCGATGAATTCGAAGAACCGCGCTTCGCATTCGGCGGCAGCATCATGTGCGCCTACGATCTCTCGGCTCGGCTATCTGTTGAAGGCGGCTTCGGATACTCCTTGATGGGCTATCAGCTCAACACGGACAAATTGACCTTCGGTGATGAGGTCGATCCGAACAGAGGATTCTTCTACCAGAACAACATCGTCTCATTGCGAGCGATCCGCTATTCATTCCACTATCTGGAACTGCCCTTACGCCTAGTGCTCCATTGCGGGAGTGGTCGCATTCGTTCCATCTCGGGTATCGGCCTTTCCACTGGACTCCTGCTGAAAGGCACCATTACCATGATCATGGGGAAAACGGACGGCTCCACCGAAAAGAATACCAACGAGAGCACGTATGACTTCAACAGGATCGGCCTGTTCCCCAGCATCAGCACAGGCGTGAGCTATTCGGTGAGCGACCGCATCGAACTTCGGCTGGAACCACAAGCCCGTTATAGTGTGTTGCGCATCATCGACGCACCGGTCACCGCGCGTCTCTGGAGCGCTGGTGTGGGGTTCGGCTTCATGTGGCGGTTGTGATCGGTCAAAAACGTTCTTTTGGCAGCATGGTCGAAAAGGCTCAGAATTATCATGAATGCGCGTCCAGTGAGGCCCAAATCGGTGACAAGGATGTTTGTAACAACTTTGTTACAAACAAAGACGTTACATTGGCAGCATGAAAGAAGAGGACTCCCCTTTCCTGATCGGCACCCTGGTATCCGGCGACTCCTTCGTTGACCGTGAATGGCCGCGCAAACACCTGCGCACCAACTTCCGGTCGGGGATCAACACCATCCTGATCAGCCCGCGGCGCTGGGGCAAGTCGTCGCTGATCAAACAAGTGGCGCTCGACATGTCGCGAGAGAAGGATGTGCGCTTCGCCTTCGTGGACCTGTTCCATGTGCGCACCGAGCAGGAGTTCCTGGAGCGCACGACCGAGGCCGTGATCAAGGCGTTAGGCAAGACCATGGACCAGCGGATGGCCGACGTGAAGGAGTTCATCCGGGGTGTGGTGCCGCAGATCGGCTTCGGCATCGATCCGCAAAGCGAATTCAGCCTGAAGCTGAGCCTGCCTGAGGGACGCCAGGACATGCAGGACCTGCTGGAACTGCCCGAGCGCATGGCCCGCGCGAAAAAGGTGCGGCTGGTGCTGTGTATCGACGAGTTCCAGAACATCGCCATGTTGCCCGATCCCGTGGGTTTCCAGAAAGTGCTGCGCGCCTCCTGGCAGCAGCACACGGCCGTATGCCATGTGATCTACGGCAGCAAGCGGCACATGATGATGGACCTCTTCAACAAGCAGAGCATGCCTTTTTATCGCTTCGGCGACATCATGTTCCTGGACAAGATCAAGCGCGAGGATTGGGTCCCGTTCATCCAGAAACGGTTCGCCAGCCGCAAGAAGAACATCGCCGTCGATGTATGCGACTTCATGGCCGAGCGCATGCAGGACCACTCCTACCACGTGCAGCTTTTGGGACATGCCGCCTGGTTACGAACCACGGGCCGCACCTGCACGAAGGAGATCGTGGAACGCGCCGTACACGACCTGCTGAACCAGCACGACGCGCTCTACCACCGCTTGGTGGACGACCTCACGACGCCGCAATTGAACTACTTGCGAGCGCTGCTCAACGGTGTGGAACGCTTCACCACCATGGAAACGATCCGCCGCTTCAACTTGGGATCGAGCGCGCACGTGAAACGCATGACCTCGGCCTTGGAGAACAAAGAGGTATTGGACTTCGTGGGCAAGAAGACCGAATGGATCGATCCGCTGTTCAAGATCTGGCTTGAAGAGCGGTTCTGGGGTTCCAGGCTGCGGATGATCTGATCACGGGCATCGCTGCAGCGTGCGCTTCACTTCTTCGATGTACACGTACTCATCGGCTCCATCGCCTTCCATGGCTGGGCCCATGCCTATGGTGCACAAAGCTTCAATCACCCACGGATCGCCGCCGCTCTTCACCTCTTTTCTGTATGCCTTTTGGAGGTCCACGTTGTTGAAGGTCACAAGCGATTCACCTTCCTCCTCCCCCATGTCCATGCCGCCAACGCAAGGCCAGATGAATTTGGAGCCGCAAGGCTGAAAGCTCTGCGCATCGGCCATGTAGATAAAGGTGCCCTTGAGACGCATGCGCGGGATCGCATCACCGATCTCATCAGCGAGTTTGTCCATGGACCGGTCGATGTTCGAGTCATAGGCCACGCCCATCTCGTCCACACTGAGCAATCCTTCGGATGTGTAGCGATAGAACTCAGGCTTATCACCGGCATAGCCGATGGTCAGCAGACCGTTCACCGTATGCCACTGCCCTATGATACCCGCGGGCAAGCTGTCGCGGCCGATATACTTCTGCCGCAGAATGAAGGTGCTATCGCTCCGGATCCAAAGCTCCGTGTCGATCCCCGGGCAATCAGAGCATGGCAGCGTATCGGCGTAATAGCCGGGCCATTCTACGATGATGGAGGACTCATCAACACGCAAAGAAGAACTGTCAGGCACGGACACATTAGCCGGATCGTGAACAGGGCTCCCGCATGAAACGAACAAAATTCCTGGTACGGCAAGCACGATCACATTTTTCATACCAGCGAAAGTACTTGGGTGCCGCTCCAGCCCGATGATCATTCGTCCTCATCAAGGGCGTGATCAAGCGCAGTCATCTGTTCAGAACTCGTCCACAACGCAACCATCAGGGTTATCTCCTCATGTCAATGCAGTAACCACAAGGTCAAACCAACGTTGAAGGGGATCCACAAGCGCCACCTTGATCATATAAACGACATACATCAACGCATGCATCATCGCTCTACCCTAACACTTCTATTGTTCGCCGCCGTCGCCATACTGAAGGCCCAAACACTTGTATTCGCCGATGGCTTCGGCGGAGACAACTACGTGAACGGTAATGGCGTCGGTCATGACGGTGCAGGAAACGCGTATGTCTGCGGGGTATTCAATGACACAGCCGATTTTGACCCTTCCGCAGGTACCGCATTCTTCTCACCAAACGGCAGTACGAGCGATGCCTACGTGGCGAAATACAGCCCCACCGGTGCTTTCGTGTGGGCCATTCCCATCGGCCAATGCGAGTGGAGCAGTGAAGCACAAGCGATCGCAGTGACCGATGCAGGCGATGTGTACGTGACCGGCAGGTGCAATGTCACTACCGACTTCGATCCTTCAGGTGCATCGTACACCTTGGGTACACTGGCCATGTTCCTAGCCAAATACAACAGCAACGGACAGTTCCAATGGGCCTTTCCCCTGACAACGGATTGGCAGTACAGCCCCTTCTCGCTGGCCCTGGCCGCAAATGGAGATGTGTTGGTGGGCGGAGAATTGGATGACCCTTACGACCTGGATCCATCTGCCGCAGTAGCCACATTCGGAACATCGAACGATCAAGTGTCCATGATCGCTCGATACAGTCCAAGCGGCAACTTCGTTCGGGCGTTGACCACTGAACTAGGAACCAATGCCACTACCGCCTATACCAATGGCATCTGTACGGATGCGAACGGCAACATTTTTCTGACGGGCCTTTTCAATGGCACATTGGATCTCGACCCATCCCCAAACACGGCGAACATCACAAGCGTGGCAGCTTCCGTTCCGGATCTGTACTTGGCCAAATATGATGATGCGGGTAATTTCCTCTGGGGAATGAGCGCGGGAGATGGGATCACCACTCAACATGGCGTGGACGTTGCCGCCGCTGCCGATGGAAGCGTGTACATCACAGGGAAATTCCAAGGCACCGTGGACATGGATCCCGGTCCCGGCACGGCGAACATCACATCGAACAGCTACGAAGGTTACCTCGCGAAATACTCAGCTAGTGGAGCGTATGAGTGGGCGATGAACATGACGAACAGCGGGGTTGCCGCAGAGAGTTTTAGCGTAGGTGTTGCCTCCAATGGCAATGTGTTCGCAACGGGATACACCACGTTCTACGCGCACTTCAACCCTGCCGACCAGTCGCAGACATGGAACACCAACACCTTCAGTGGAGATGCTTTCGTGGTAGCCTATACACCATCGGGTGCGCTGGCCGGTGCCTTCCTGTTCGGTGGAGCTTATTCCGAGATAAGCCAGGACATTGACATGCTGCCTTCGGGTGAATTCCTGATCACCGGTGACTTCTTTGGCTCCAATGTCGACTTCGACCCCGGAGCGGGCACCGCTCTCCTTTCGGGCCATCAAGCCTTTTCGGTGGACTGTTTTCTGGCTCGTTACAACGGGATCTCCAGTGTAACCAGCGTAGATGAACTGCTCCCCTCGGTACCTATTGCGCTGTACCCTGAACCGAGCGATGGAAACATCACCCTTGTTATCGAGGATTCGATGATCGGCGCGAACTACCTGGTGAACGACATCAGTGGGCGCCCCTTCGCGCAAGGCACGCTGACGAATACGTTGACCGAACAGCAATTCGACATACCCAACGGTGCATATGTGATCACTGTTTCGAAAGGTGGAGCACAAGCCAAACGCCGTTTTACCGTACTTCGATAGCTGTTCCCTCCCCTGGAACCCGAAGCCCGGCCCAAGTATGGACCGGGCTTCGCTGTTCTGCCGCACCATCTTTGCAGGAAATGACCCCGCTATTGTCCGCGTTCTACTTCGGAAGCGTAGAGCACTATCGCTTGTTGGAACGGTTTCCGAAAGTGATCATCGACATCGGTGAGCACTACGAACGCCAGAGCTACCGCACACGTACTTCGATCGTTGGCCCGAACGGCAAACAGGACCTGGTAGTGCAGATCGTGCGAAAGAGCGGCGAAAAGATGCCCATGCGGAAGGTTGGTTTGAGCTATGTGGAAAGCTGGCAACACCAGCACGTGCATGCCATCCGGAGTGCGTATGGAAATACACCGTGGTTCATCCATTATATCGACGAGATCGAAGAAGTGATCTTGAAGAAGTACGATAGGCTCGTTGATCTTGATCTCGCTACGATGCGGTTGGGAATGAAATGGCTTGGGTTGAAGACGGATCTGGTTGTTGAAGAAGAATATGTGGACCAAGGCAAAGTCGATCAGACCTCGGACCAACAACCATCGACGATCGACCTGCGCGGCACATTCCATCCGAAAAAACCGCTGCCACCGGAAGTCACACCCACGCCACTTTACACCCAGGTTTTCGCCGATCGGCACGGCTTCGTTCCGCGCATCAGCATCATCGATCTTGTGTGCAACTGCGGACCTGACTCCTTGGCCTGCTTGTCCGTTCGCTGATCCGCGGGATCAATACCTTGGCGGTAGCTCATTTGACAATACGCTGTGGACCCAACGGCACGGTCGTTGCCAACGCACACACCCAAACCTGATCCCATGTCACGAACCCTGACCCTGCTCTCCACCCTTTCTGCTCTCGCCCTTAGCCTGATCACCATCCGAAGCAATGCGCAAGCCGCACCCGCTTGGCAGGTCGCGTCAGGCGGCACTATCAGTTGGATCCGCACGACCAGCACGGGCAACCTGCTGGCCTGCACGAGCGAAGGATTGAAAGGCATCGACCCAGCCACCGGTAGTGCCGCGTGGACCGTGAAAGAATTGGCCAACGCGCCGGAGAGCGGTTACGAAGAGATCACCAACACGCCCTTCGTTTCGTTGATGCCCGCAGGTGCGGATGACCAGTTGGTTATCCTTGAACCTTACGGTGGCACCGTTCTCTTCAGCAGTAAGGAAAGCGGCATCGGTCACATCGCAAGCAAGTACTTCCTCTACACCAACAGCGCGATCATTCTCGTTGGCCAGAGCGCCGACAAGAAAGCCGTGATGGCCTGTGTGGACATGGGCACGGGCAAAGTGCGGTGGACGAAAGACGACGCATTCAGCAAGCTCACCTCTTGCGCCAGCGCGGGTAAAGACGCCATCCTTTTGAGCACGTTGTTCTTCGCTTACAAGCTGGACGCGAACACCGGCGCTGAACTCTGGAAGCAGAGCCCCGATCCGAAGTTCGCCGGCATGGCGGGACTGATGGGCATGTTGGACAAGGGCGGCGCGAATTTGAAAGGACCGGCGGGCCAGACGCAAGGCGTCTTCATCACCACACCGAACTCTCCGGACCTGTGCTTCATGGGCCTTCAGCAGACAAAACAGAGCGAGAAGACAGATGCACAAGGCAAGACCACGACCACGATCAGCTACAGCACCTTCATCAACGCGTTCCGCATCAGCGACGGAGGCTACGCTTGGGCGCAGCCACTGGTGATGCAACAGCAGCTCGGCACCATGGTGCCGGTGAAGCAAGGCCTCCTCGTGGGTGCCGCTGACAATAACGGCGTGGACATGCTCGAATACGCCAGCGGCAATGGGCTATGGGGAAAGAACGGCAAAGGCATCAAGGTGAGCGGCCCGCTGAGCGGCGCTGTGGAATTGGGCGATAAGACGTTGCTCACTTCTGGTGGCAAGGATGCCGTGGCGATGCTCGTGGACGCAAGCGGCACAGAGTTGTGGGACAAGAAGGTGAAACTCGATGGCGGCATCCAACGCGTTACGCGGATGTCGGACGCATTGCTCATCGCGAGCACGGAGGAAGTGGATGTGGTGAACATGGGTACTGGTGTTTCTCTCCTGGGCAAAGCTTTCAAAGGCGGCTCCGGCACAGCGGCCGTACAAGAGAACGAAGCCTACATCTTCAACAACAAGGACCAATTGCTGTATCGCTTGCCAATGGGTGGCTCACCTACTGCTTTGAACAGCACACCGCTCGAGTTTGAAGGCAAGGAAAAGGCCACTCATGTGGAAGTGGTGTCCGATGGCATACTCGTG
>JANNYL010000567.1:0-3980 GCA_031410075.1 Flavobacteriales bacterium | reverse complement strand
CGTGGTCAACGTCTTTTGGGAATACGACCAGGCAACCGATAGTTGGACCCAGAGAGCAACATTCCCAGGTGTGGTTCGCAGGAACGCCGTCGGCTTCTCCATCGGTAGTAAGGGTTACATGGGTACTGGAGATACCAATGATGGCTCAAGCACCTTATTAAAGGACTTCTGGGAGTATGACCCGATCACGAACACTTGGACCCAGAGAGCAGACTTTGGAGGGGTTGAACGGGCGGAGGCCGTGGGGTTCACCATTGGAAACAAGGGCTATATCGGTACTGGAACAATTTCCTATCTCCCAAGCATATTCACTTGGTGCTTTGAAATCGCAACGAACGATTTCTGGGAGTACGACCCCACGTTCGACGCATGGACCCAAAAGGCACCGGTTGGTGGTGGGTTGCGAACAAGAGCTGCTTGCTTCTCGCTCGGGAACAAAGGCTATATCGGCACCGGCACACCGGGCCAAGGCTGTGCCTTTCCCTTTAACGGGGAGGTCAAGGACTTCTGGGAATATGATCCCGCATACGATTCATGGACCGCGAAAGCAGAATTCCCAGGTGACATAAGGGAGGGCGCAGTGGGCTTCTCGATCGGATCGAACGGGTACATGGGTGGTGGCGTCAACGATCGTTTCAGCGGCAATGCAAGTTTGAGGGGTGATCTCTGGCGTTACTCACCATCGAACAACACATGGACCCAGCAAGCAGACTTTGTCTTCGCGGAGCCTTGGTTGGTTTTTTCCATTGGGTCCAAAGGATACTCGTTGCGTGGAAATGCACTCCACGAATATGACCCCAACAGCACCAACAGTTGGAGCCAGCAGACGGACGTTGGCGGAAGCGGTCGTTCCGCAGCAGTGGGCTTCTCCATCGGCACAAAGGGCTACATCACAACAGGGAACGACGGCTTCGTCATCGATCACTTCCTGAGCGATCTGTGGGAATTCGACCAAGCAACAGGCGCATGGAACCAGAAGGCCGACCTACCTGGACCTGCACGCAATTGGGCGGCCGGATTCGCCATTGGAAGCAAGGGCTATGTGGGCACAGGCTGCGATGTTGGCTTGACCAACCACGTCCTGAACGACTTCTGGGAGTATGATCCCGCCCAAAACAGCTGGACACAGAAAGCCGACTTCGCAGGAGCGGCACGCCAAAAGGCGGTGGGCTTCGCTATCGGTAGCAAGGGCTACATCGGTACAGGTCTCTCCACCACGGACCTTGTGGACTTCTGGGAATACGATCCTGCCGGTGATAGTTGGATCCAGCGTTTTGCTCTTCCAAGTGCCGCACGGCGCTACGCCGTTGGCCTTTCGATCGGTGGCAAAGGATACATCGCCGGGGGATCATCCTTCTCCGGCGTACTCGAGACCGATCTCAACCACACCGCATCCTACAGCGACTTTTGGGAATATGACCCCTCGATACCGATCTGGACTCCACGTGCCGATGTGGGCGTCATCCATGAAAAGGGTGTCGGATTCTCCATCGGCACCATAGGCTATGTGGGGACAGGCGGCTACGGATTCCTAGCGCACGATGAATTCAAGGCGTACGATCCGGCCACGGACACTTGGACCGTGCGATCCGTTTACAACGGAGGACAACGCGGAGCAGCAGTGGGATTCTCGATCGGCACCAAAGGCTACATCGGAACAGGATATGATGACTTCGGCTTCCGACGGAACGACTTCTGGGAATACGATTCCGGTCTGCTCTGCCTACCCGGCACGCCGTGCGATGACGGTGATGCATGCAGTTCAGGCGACGTATTCAACTCCAACTGCGCTTGTGTAGGCATTCCTTCGCCGGACAGCGACGGCGATGGCTTATGCAACGCATTGGATCCCTGCGACAACACCACGGATGGCCAAGCCTGCGACGATGGCGACCCCTTCACGGCGAATGATACAAGGAACAATTGTGTTTGCGCGGGCACACCTACCGTAGGCTATTGGACACCCGAAGCGGCCTTCGGCGGATTGGCCAGGAACGGTGCTGTGAGCTTCACCATTGGCAGCAACGCCTATGTAGGAACAGGCTATGACGGCGCATACCACAGCGACTTCTGGAAGTACGATCCAACGGCCAATAGCTGGAGCCAAGTCGCGGCCATGCCAGGTCTTGGACGCTCGTTCGCCGTGGCGTTCACCAGCGGCGCGAAGGGGTATGTGGGCACCGGAAAATTCAGCTCCTCCACTTTCTCGGACGACAACTTCGATGATTTCTGGGCATACGATCCAGTAGCCAACACATGGACGAACATCGCATCGTTCCCATCCATTCGCTTTGGTGCGGTGGCGCTCTCCATCGCCGGTTCGGGCTATGTGGGCATGGGTACCATGGGGTCCAACTCGGGTGGTGTGCAGACCGACTTCTGGATGTACGATGCCGACCAGAACGCATGGCTGAGCAAAGCATCTTTCACATCACAAGGCCGCATCTATGCCTCGGCTTTTTCAACTGGTAACAAAGGCTATGTAGGCATGGGAAGCAGTGGCAGCTCGCCTTACAACAGCGATCTCTGGCAATACGATCCCACGAGCGACACATGGACCCAGAAGAGTTCCTGCCCCGGTGATCCACGCGCGGCAGCTTCGTCCTTCTCCATCGGCAATGCCGGGTTCATCACCACTGGATTCCTAGGCGGAACACTGTTGAATGATCTATGGGAGTACAACAGCCTCCTGGATACATGGGCAGCGCGCCCAGCTCCCGGCCCCAACGGTCGGTATGGCGCCGTGGGCTTCGCCATTGGTGACAAGGGCTATCTGGTCACAGGCTCTCCTTCATTCGGAACCTACACCGTGGATCTGCGATCCTACACGCCGCTCACGCCGGATTGCCTTGGCACACTTGGCGGCACGGCGTTGCCCGGTACAGCGTGCGATGATGGCTTGTCCACAACGAGCGATGACGAGTACACACCTGCTTGCGTTTGCGCGGGCGTGCCGAACAGCAACGCATGGAGGCCGCGTACGGATCTGAGCGGACCCGGCCGCATCGAGGCCGTTGCTTTCAGCATCAATGGCAAGGGCTACATGGGCACGGGCTACAACGGCGCAGCCCTTAGCGATTTCTTCGAGTTCGACCCAACCACCAACGCATGGAGTCAGAAGGCGGACTTTGGCGGGGGGGCTCGAACGCGCGCCACCGGATTCAGCATGGGCAGCAAGGGCTACATCGGTACCGGACTTACAGGGGTCAATACCAACCACGATGATCTGTGGGAATATGATCCGGCACAGAACACATGGACCAACAAAGCTCCGTTCCCCGGCGGCATCCGGCAAATGGCGACCGGTTTCAGTATCGGCGCGAAGGGCTACATCGGTTTCGGTACCGCGTTCACCAACTACCCCACCGATTTCTATTCCTACGATCCCACCACCGATGCATGGACGGAGATCGCCGGAGCGAGCTACTTCGGTATCGGTCGTGCAGCAGCGACCGCCTTCACCACGAACGGCATCGCATACGTCGGCGGCGGTGCCTACAGTGGCTCGTTGATCGATCAGTTCCATGCCTATGATCCATCAGCGGATACGTGGAGCAGCGTTGCGTCATTCCCACCGGGCGGACGCGTTGGCATGGTGTCCTTCGCCATTGGCAACAAGGGGTACGCCGGCGCAGGAGGTGGTGAGAACGGCATTGTAGCGGACATGTGGCAATACGACCCCGTGTCGAACACATGGGCACAGAAAGCGGATGTTCCCGGATCGCCTCGTTGGTCCGCGTTCAGCTTCGGTATCGGGGACAAAGGCTACGCGGGTTCCGGTTCCCCGGACTACGCCACCTACCTGACCGACTTCTACGAGTACCGCGATTATGATTGCCTCGGTGTGGCAGCGGGTGACACCCATCCCGGCAGCGTATGTGATGATGGTAACGCAAGCACCAGCAACGATGCGTACAATGCGGACTGCGTGTGCATGGGATCTCTTCCAGATTGCCTCGGCGTGCCCGGTGGCCCCGCAC
>JANNYL010000566.1:0-6831 GCA_031410075.1 Flavobacteriales bacterium | reverse complement strand
CCTGCACGGGTCCCATCCTTGGTTCGTTGCTTGCCGGTGCGCTTACGGCAGATGGTGGTGCGTGGAAGTTGACCGCAGGCATGGGCGGTTTTGGTATGGCGCTGGCGCTGCCGTTCGCGCTCTTCGCCATGTTCCCCGCTTGGTTGAACAACCTGCCCCGTAGTGGTGGTTGGCTGAACAGCGTGAAGGTTGTGCTCGGCTTTGTTGAAGTTGCCGCAGCTGTCAAGTTCTACAGCCTTGCTGATATGGTGCAGCATTGGAATACCATGCCCTACGAGCTGTTCTTGGGTATTTGGATCCTCTGTGGCTTGGGGATCGTGCTCTATTTGCTCGGTCTTGTCCGATTCCCGCACGATAGCCCCATCAAGAAGCTCTCCCCAGCTCGTTGGGGCTTTGTCGTCTTCTTCTCAGCGCTTACCGTTTACATGTGTACCGGCTATCGTTTCGATGAGAAGCAAGAGACGTTCAAAGAGCCGAAGTTGTTGAGCGGTATCCTTCCGCCGATCGGGTACAGTTGGATCCACCCCAAGGAATGCCCGCAGAATCTGGAGTGTTACCATGACCTCTGCGATGGTATGGAGGTGGCGCGCAATACAGGTAAGCCGATCATGATCGACTTCACTGGCTACGGTTGTGCGAACTGCCGAAAAATGGAACAGAGCGTTTGGGGTGCGCCAGGTGTGCTGGATCTGATCCGCGACAAATACGTGCTCGTCTCGC
Organism: Flavobacteriales bacterium; assembly: GCA_031410075.1. Lineage (GTDB taxonomy): Bacteria > Bacteroidota > Bacteroidia > Flavobacteriales_F > PHOS-HE28 > PHOS-HE28. The sequence goes on along the minus strand of JANNYL010000566.1, from coordinate 6,111 downwards.
TGTACGTGGATGATCGGACCAAACTGCCAGAAGCGGAACAACATCTGTTCACTTCTTCGTCTGGAGTGAAGAAGCTCATCGTAACCGAAGGTGATCGCTGGACCGCGCTCGAGAACGAGACCTTCCACAAACTCTCGCAGCCTTGGTACGTTTTGCTTAGCCCGGATGGTAAACTACTGAACGCGCCAACCGGAACGGGTGAAGATCCATTCTCCATACCTGAGTTCAAGGCTTTCTTGGAGTGCGGCTTAGAGGGTATGGAGAAGTTGAAGTAGGTAGGTAGCGGGCAGAGGGATCGCGATCGTTCGCATCTTAGCCGTCCATGAGCAACGATCGTATCCGCAGCCATTTCGCAGAAGCTTCCGCAGTTCTGCAGCATTTCCTTGGCGATGCTAAGAACATCGCAGCGATCCACGATGCTGGGGCGCTCATGGTGACTTCGTTGAAAAAAGGTGGAAAATTGATCAGTTGTGGCAACGGCGGAAGCATGTGTGATGCGATGCATTTCGCCGAAGAACTCACCGGCAAATTCCGGGATGAGCGCCCACCGATCGCTGCGGTGAGCATCAGCGATCCATCGCACCTGAGCTGCGTTGCCAATGATCATGGCTTCGAGCAGGTGTTCGCCCGCTACGTGCAGGCCCACGGAAAGCCCGGTGATGTTTTGCTGGCCATCAGCACGAGTGGGAATTCGCCGAACGTGTTGCGCGCCGCTGAGGTTGGCAGGAGCCAAGGTGTGATCGTGGTCGGTCTTACGGGCAAGGATGGTGGAAAGCTCGCCTCGCTCTGTGATGTGGAAGTGCGGGTTCCACACAACGGCTTCGCCGATCGCGTTCAAGAGATCCACATCAAAGTGATACATGCTCTCATCGATCATATCGAACGATCGCTTTAGAACATGATCGTCAAGAATTTCGGCTGCGCGGTCTTTGGCGTGAATGCCACTGTTATAACCGTAGAGACGGACATTGGCAGTGGCCTGAAGTTCTTTATGGTCGGCCTGCCCGATAACGCCGTGAAGGAGAGCCACCAGCGTGTGAGCGCGGCGATAAAGAACATTGGTTTTCACATGCCGCGGGGCCGTGAGATCACGGTGAACTTGGCTCCGGCTGACATTCGGAAGGAAGGTACAGCGTACGACCTGCCTATTGCACTGGGTATCATGGCGGCCAGCGACCAGATAAGCTCGGATCGCTTCGCGGACTACGTTATCATGGGCGAGCTTTCACTGGATGGTGAAGTGCGACCGATCAAAGGCGCTTTACCCATCGCACTAGAAGCCAAGAAGAGCGGGTTCAAAGGTGTGATCGTGCCAACTTCGAACGCACGCGAAGCCGCCATTGTTCATGGTTTGGACGTGATCGGAGTGGACAGTTTGCGACAGGTGACACGTTTCCTCGAAGGCCAGGAACCGATCACGCCTACCGTTGTGGATATCCAAGCGGAGTTCGACCAATGCAGTCGGAATTTTCCGGTTGACCTGAGTGATGTGAAAGGGCAGGAGAACATCAAGCGAGCGTTCGAGATCGCTGCTGCTGGTGGGCACAACATCATCTTGATCGGGCCACCCGGTGCCGGTAAAACGATGATCGCCAAACGACTTCCAACGATCCTGCCACCGCTGCATATCGATGAGGCATTGGAGACCACCAAGATCCATAGTGTTGCGGGCAAATTGCGGAAGGATGATTCACTTCTCAGCGTTCGGCCTTTCAGATCCCCTCACCACACCATCAGTGATATCGCTCTCGTTGGCGGCGGCTCTTTCCCTCAACCGGGTGAGATCAGTTTGGCGCACAATGGCGTCCTTTTTTTGGACGAATTGCCAGAGTTCAAACGCACTGTGCTCGAGGTTATGCGTCAGCCGTTGGAGGACCGGGTGGTTACCATCAGTCGCGCGAAGTTCACCGTGGAGTACCCAGCGAGTTTCATGCTGGTGGCCGCGATGAACCCATGTCCTTGTGGTTATTACAACCATCCAGAAAAGGAATGCGTGTGTGCCCCAGGCGTGGTGCAGAAGTACCTGAACAAGATCAGCGGCCCGTTGCTCGATCGCATCGATATCCACATCGAAGTGACCCCGGTAGCGTTCAGCGAACTGAGCAGCGAACGCACCACCGAGAAGAGTGAAGTGGTTCGTGAACGCGTGATCCGGGCTCGTAAGGTGCAGGAGCGCAGATATGAAGGAAAGGAAATGCACTGCAACGCGCAAATGAGCAGCCAGCAATTGCGCCAGATCTGCCGTATTGATGCAACTGGACAGGCGCTGCTGCAGAAGGCGATGGAACGCTTGGGTCTCAGCGCGCGTGCCTACGATCGTATCCTGAAAGTGGCTCGTACCATTGCTGACCTTGCTGATAGCTCCGATATTCGAACGGAGCACTTGGCCGAAGCGATCCAATACCGGAGCTTGGACCGCGAAAGCTGGGCGGGCTGATCTTTTTCCGCAGAATTGAAACCTTGTGCGGACAGGAGCCGTTGGACAGAGCAGAACCTCTGTTCACGTCCCGATGCAAACGTTTCTACTTCTTACTACTCTTTGGACCGGACTGCTTGCACCAGGCGATAACAAAGTGGCGCGAGTATACCTGAACAAGGTGATGGAGGTGACCACCAAGGGCAAGGCGGAATACTACAAGATACCTGCTGGTCAAGAAGGCTCCACATACTTGGGTCGCATTTACACGACCGATGATGTACTGAAAGCAGAAGGCCAATACGCCGACGCTGAATTGCAAGTGGAACACGGGCATTTCAAATTCTATCACCTGAACGGAAAGTTGGAGAGCGAAGGAGACTACGCCATGGGTAATAAAACTGGCGTTTGGCAGCGATTTGACGACTGGGGCGAACAACTCGCAGAGAAAGTCTACGATCCCTCGCCGTTGGAGAACATCATTTACACACAAGCTCCAACAATGCCCCAATACCCGGGTGGTGAGCAGGCGATGATCACCTACTTGAACAGCAAGGCAGGAGCACAGGGAGCCACGGCCACATTCGTGGTGGAGAAGAACGGTGACTTGTCAGGTATCAAAATACTCGGCGCAGCACCAGGGATAGCTGACGAGATCTCACAGGCCCTGGAGAAAGCCCCGCGTTTCGAAGCGGGCGAGAAAGACGGCGTGCCCATCAGAGTGCAGATGCGCGTGCCCCTCAAATAGAACCACGTTCAATACACCAATAGCATTAACGCCAGCCCTGTAAGGCTGGCGTTCGTGTGTTGTATGGTATTATAGTATTTGGCGATCAGGCGTCCTGGCCGTGGCACTGCTTGTACTTCTTGCCACTGCCGCAAGGGCAGGGGTCGTTGCGGCCGGCTTTCTTCTCTACGCGAACAGGCGCGATTGGCTGTCGTGGACCTTGCGGTGGCATGGGTCGCATAGGTTGGCCGGCTGCTGGGGCAGGTCCACGTTGTTGCGGTGCACTGCTTCGCGAGCCACCGGCGAATTGCGGTGTTTCGGTACGGCTGGTCTGTAGTTTCGGTTGCGGAGCGCGCTGAGCCGGTGCTTGCTGAACGTTCGGTTGTGCGCTCGGCAAGCCCGCACGTACCAGGAATCCGACCACCTCGGCACTGATGCGCGCGATCATGGCATCGAACAGTTTGAAGGATTCCAATTTGTAGATGAGCAAAGGGTCCTTTTGCTCAATGCTCGCGTTCTGCACGTTGCGACGCAGATCGTCCATTTCGCGCAAGTGCTCTTTCCACTCATTGTCAATGATCGCCAGCGTGATGTACCGCTCTATACTGTCGATCACTTCGCGGCATTCGCTCTTGTACGCGCGTTGCAGGTTGGTGACCACTTGCATCGTCTTGATGCCATCGGTGATAGGAACAACGATGTTCTCGTACTGCGCACCCTGGTTCAAGAATACGTCACTGATCACCGGTAGAGCTTGCAGCGCGGTTTGTCCGCTGCGGCGCTGGTACGCCGCCATTGCTTGTCGGAACACTTTCTCGGAGATGTCATCGCTCTTTCCGCTTTTGAAAGCGGCATCATCCACAGGGCTTTCCACGAACAACTTCCGATACAGATCCATCTGGAAGCCCTCGAAATCACCTTCCGTGTGGTACTGTTCCACCAGATCCGTTGCCGTGTCGTGGAACATGTTCAATACATCCAACTTCAAGCGTTCTCCGAAGAGGGCATTGTGGCGGCGCTTGTAGATCACCTGCCGTTGCTTGTTCATCACGTCGTCATACTCCAGCAGCCGTTTCCGGATCCCGAAGTTGTTCTCCTCCACTTTCTTCTGGGCCCGCTCAATGCTGGCCGTGACCATGCTGTGCTGGATAACCTCGCCTTCCTTGAGACCCAGACGGTCCATCAGCTTGCTGATGCGCTCGCTACCGAACATGCGCATCAGGTCATCCTCCAGGGAAATGTAGAATTGGGATGAACCAGGATCCCCTTGACGCCCTGAACGACCACGTAACTGCCGGTCTACACGGCGGCTCTCATGTTTCTCAGTGCCCACAATAGCGAGTCCGCCTGCTTCTTTCACACCCGGACCAAGCTTGATATCCGTACCACGACCAGCCATGTTCGTGGCGATCGTCACCGTGCCTGGCAACCCGGCGCTACCTACGATCTCGGCCTCACGCTGATGCTGCTTCGCGTTCAGCACGTTATGCTTGATGTTGCGCATGGTGAGCATTCGACTGACCAGTTCGCTCACGTCAACCGTGGTTGTGCCAACGAGAACAGGTCGACCGGCATCCTGCAATTTCACGATCTCGTCGATAGCGGCATTGTATTTCTCACGCTTGGTCTTGAAGACCATATCCTCATTGTCCTTACGCACCACCGAGCGATTGGTTGGGATCACCATCACATCGATCTTGTAGATGTCCCACAACTCCTGTGCTTCTGTCTCGGCAGTACCGGTCATACCCGCCAATTTGTGGTACATGCGGAAATAGTTCTGCAAGGTCACCGTGGCGTACGTCTGGGTCGCATCTTCCACCTTCACGTTCTCCTTGCTTTCGATCGCTTGATGCAGCCCATCACTGTAACGGCGCCCCTCCAGAATGCGGCCTGTCTGTTCATCCACGATCTTCACCTTGCCATCCATCACGACATACTCGTCGTCCTTTTCATACAGGGCATAGGCGCGGATCAACTGGTTCACGGTGTGAACGCGCTCGCTCTTGATACCGAACTCCCGAAGCACTTCATCCTTGCGAAGCGCCTTCTCCTCAATAGTTGCTGAGCTCTTTTCGATATCAGCGACCAATCCCCCTACATCCGTGAGAATGAAGAATTGTGCATCGCTGGCATCCGTGCTGATCAGGTCGATCCCTTTTTCCGCGAGCTCGATGGTGTTGTGTTTCTCATCGATGTTGAAGTAGATCTCCGCATCCACTTTCGGCATCTCCTTCTGCTGATCCTGCAGATAATAGGTCTCTGTCTTCTGCAAAAGCGCACGCACTCCCGGCTCACTCAAATACTTGATGAGGGCATTGTGCTTCGGTAGGCCCCGATGCGCACGCAGGATCGCCAAGCCGCCACGCTCCAGATTTTCCTTGCTGACACTATTGGTATCCAGCCCCTTCAACGCCTCCTTGGCCTCGGAGATCAGTTTGTTCACAAGCGTCCGTTGTGCGCTGTACAGGCGCTCGACCCGTGGTTTGAACTCATCGAACTGGTGGATCTCTCCTTTGGGAACGGGCCCACTGATGATGAGCGGGGTGCGCGCATCGTCGATCAGCACGCTATCCACTTCATCCACGATGGCAAAATGGTGTTTGCGTTGAACGAGCGCGTTCGGAGCGTGCGCCATGTTATCACGCAAATAGTCGAAGCCGTATTCGTTGTTCGTTCCGAAGGTGATATCGGCCATGTACGCTGCGCGACGAGCCGGGCTATTGGGTTCGTGTTTGTCGATACAATCCACCCGCATACCGTGGAATTCGTACAGCGTACCCATCCATTCGCTGTCACGCTTGGCGAGGTAGTCGTTCACGGTAACAATGTGCACACCTCGACCCGCAAGAGCATTGAGGTATACAGGCAACGTAGCCACGAGTGTTTTTCCTTCACCCGTTCCCATTTCGGCGATCTTTCCTTTATGCAAGGCAACGCCACCGATAAGCTGCACATCGTAGTGCAC
>JANNYL010000565.1:0-5744 GCA_031410075.1 Flavobacteriales bacterium | reverse complement strand
GCGCTATTTGCACCTCTACTTGCTCACCTTGTTCGCTGCCCAAGCCACATTCGCACAACCACCGGCCATCGAGTGGCAGCGCGCGCTAGGCGGGTCATTGGACGAGTTCGGAAGGTCAATAAAACAAACGACCGATGGCGGATACATTGTATCGGGATCCTGCACTTCTGCCAACGGGAATATTACCGGTTACCATGGCGGGCTATCAGATGCATGGGTAGTGAAACTCTCCAGCGGCGGAAGCATTCAATGGCAAAAGGCATTAGGGGGTACTGGAAGCGAGAGTCTCCAACAAATAATACAAACCAGCGATATGGGCTACATCGTTGTGGGTGCAACAGACTCCAACGATGGGGACGTTAGCGGAAATCACGGCAATTTCGACCTATGGGTGGTCAAGCTGGATCCTACTGGCAGCATCCAATGGCAACGGACTTTCGGTGGCTCTGGCTCGGACAGTGCTTTTGATCTGGTGCAAACTTCCGATAATGGGTACGTGGTTGTTGGCGAAACCGTGTCGAACGATGGTGATGTGACCGGAAATAATGGTGCCGGCGATTTTTGGGTGATCAGGGTCGATCCGATCGGAACATTGATCTGGCAACACGCCTTCGGTGGCTCTTCGTTCGATTTCGCCACCGCTATCGCGAATGCTGGGGATGGTGGCTTTGTGATCACCGGTCCATCAGACTCGAATGATGGGGACGTGACGGGAAACCATGGTGGCTTCAACGACTATTGGCTTGTGAAAGTGGATGGTAGTGGCGAGCTGCTCTGGCAAAAAGCCCTTGGCGGTTCGGGGTATGACCTGCCCACTGGCCTTGTACATACCACTACGGGCAATTTCGTAGTTACCGGTAATTCCGATTCGAATGATGGCGATGTTACTGGCAACCACGGCGCAGCGGACATTTGGACGGCGAGTGTAAATATCGATGGAGACCTTCTATGGCAGGCTACATGTGGTGGTTCGAACGATGATGGCGCGCAGGACATCATAGAGGTGGCAAATGGCGACCTTGTTCTAGCTGGCTACACCAGCTCAATTGATGGCGACGTTTCCGTCAACAACGGGGCAGGTGACGCATGGGTGATCAGGCTAAGTGGCAGTGGTGTAGTGCTCTGGCAAGAAACCATGGGAGGTACAGCCGGTGATGGTGCGACTGATATCGTGCCTTCTTCGGATGGTGGCTATGCGCTGGCCGGATCGACCTATTCAAATGATCTCGATGTTGCTGGCAACCACGGCGGCCGTGATATTTGGGTGGTAAAGCTCGCACTAGACCCCACGGCGGTGAGTGAAGTTGGTTACGCTTCAATCGCTATGGAGTTGTGGCCCAACCCCACCCGATCGGTGGTGAACATCCGAACACAATGGGTCGCGTATGCTTTTGTTGTGCTGGAGGTCTTCGACCATGCAGGGCGCTTGGTATGGACCGGGCGAACTATGCCAGCAATGCGAGATCTGCCGCTGGTAATACCTGCCACCCAACTTGCACCCGGCTCGTATTCTGTTCGAATAACTGCCAATGGACTAAGGGCAACCAAGACTTTCGTAAAGTGGTAGAAACTGATCAGGCAGGGTTTCGAATGCACACAAGGTGATAGATGAACCCACAGCACACATTGCGGCGAATTTGAAGCCCCTGGTGCAACCAACTATGCCCCAGAACAGACCACTTGTAAACTGGGTTTGCGAAACTTGTGCATATTCACCTGCTTCGTGCGCATTGATAACCTTGTACATGCGCTACTTGCATTTCTATTTTGCTTTCCTCTTCGCTTTGGTTCTCGGCGTCCACTCTTGTTCCGCACAATTCCTCTCCTTCAATTGGGCATACGGCGGGCCCGCTACAGAGTACGTTACTGATCTGATCCATGCCTCCAATGGGGGGTACCTTATGGTGGGTAGCACAGGAGCTTTGGGTTCGAATGCTTCTGACCTGAATCCGAACGGTTATATTCTCAAAACAAGCGACACAGGTGTGCCTGAGTGGGACCTGGCTATTGGCGGGACGGGGTCCGATGGTTACCACAGTGCGGCGGTCACTGCGAACGGAGACTATCTGGTAGTTGGAACCCGCAACTCCGGTTCTGGGAATTCCGATATCGTGGTTACGCGCATTTCGCAAACAGGTGTTGTGCTATGGACAATGCGTTATGGCACAACCGACCGGTCAGAGGGTGGTGGAACGATCAGGGCCTTAGGTGATGATGAATTCGTCATCGTTGGCTATCGCCTGATCAATGGTGGTGGGCAAGATGGAAATATCCTTGCGCTCAAGATCGATGGCGAGGGCTCGGTGATCTGGACATCAGAATGTGGTGCAGATGGCCAGTTGGATGCGGCAGATGTGATCATAACCGCCGGTGGTTCTATCCTGATAACCGGGGTACAATTCGTTTTGCCGAATGTGTATATGACCCTCGTTCAACTCGATAGTACTGGAGTTTTCCAATGGGGCAATGTTTACGTGCAAAGTGTCGGTGACACAGGTGGTTCAGCCTTGGCTCCCAGTGCAGATGGCGGTTATTTGATTGCGGGGTCCGGTGGCAATTCGGATATCATCATCAACAAAGTGGATAGTATCGGTGGTCTTGTGTGGCGCAAGGGATACGACATAGGAGCATACAGCTCGGCACGGGGCATTCTGGCTTCTGGTGACGGTGGGTTTTTCGTTACCGCTAATGTCGAATTTCCGGGTTTTCAACAACAGGTTTTCGGAGCTTTTCTCCTGGATGCCGATGGTGGCCTTGTGGACTATATCCTTCAGGGTCCGGAAATTGGTTTTGCTTTTCCTACAGGATCTGTTCAAAATACGGATGGTAGTTATACCATGGCCGGCAACATTGCGAGTCCGGATAGACCCGATGACTTCGAACTCATTCGCCTTCCTACGGAGAGTGCAGATTGGGGCGCGTTGTGCAGCACCTTTACCGATACGGTCAACGAAGTCGCTTTGCCCACTATTTCGATCATTCATCCTTTCGAAACACTCCCCCCACCCTCGTTCGCTGGTGTTAGTATAGTGTGGCCGCATGTTTCAGGCGGCACCTCTCTATTGCTGTGTTCCAATGTGGGCGTTGAAGAGGATGTCCCGATAGAGAATGCAGTGCGCATTTTTCCGAATCCAACCGATGCGTGGCTTACGATCGCTGTTGCTGAGCACGAGCACAATAATTCGGTCACGATCCTCAATAGCCTAGGGCAAGTGATGGACCACTTCACTATGCGATCCGAGATCAGCATTGACCTTGGCGTTTTTGCTCCGGGCCTATACATGTGCCAAGTTGTGTTCGGAAGTGGACAGCGTACAACGCAAGCCTTTCAAGTGCGTTAATGTTGCGGCTCTGATGAGCTGAACTCGATCAATGCTCTTGGCGGATCGCTTCCTCCTTGTCTCTCTCGTCTTCCGCAGGAGGTAAAGAGTGTTGAAAACACGATCCGCCTCGATGCGTTCAGATTTTGTGCCCTCTCAGTGGTCTCTACCCGAATTTCTAGCGACGAAAGCACTTGATGGAGGAGCCACTTGTAAAGCGGGGTAGACCAGTTATGTAGCAGATCCTGCCAACTGCCAACTGGGCGCAATGGTGTACGCTCCTGTCGCGCTACTTCGCCAGCGTGATTTTATCACTGACCCTTTCAAGTGATTGGATGCCCTGAAACCCAACCCATCAATTTTATGCACCATGAGGAACTTCCCTATTGTTGCCTGCCTCCTGTTCTCCTTCGCTGCCTTCGGGCAGGATGACTTCGAACGAGTTCTAATGACCAACCCGTTTATGACGAACGGATTCTTCATTGTGGATGACGCGAAACGGCAACAGCTTGGTGCAACGAACGTGGAGGTGGAAATTATCGTGGACAAACCCCAAGCGGATGGCACCATTTTGCACACCACCATCCAAACACTTACCATAACACCCAGCACGTATTACGCCCGTGCCGATCTGAGCCTGATCGGCCAATTAGCCATCGGAGAAAGTGTGTACTACCACCTTACTGCCACCAACAACAACGACGATGTGCTGTTGGAATTCGTTCATCGCACAGAAGATGGAAATGAAGGGGAGCATGAGATCTGCCGCGTTAGCTGCGAAGGCCCATCGTATGCCTGGGCCTTGGTAGCCTCCTCGGACCAACAAGAGTTGCATACATGGATCAGGCTGGTGGAGGCTACCCAGAACAGTTCGTACTATTACTTCTATGTGAAAAGTGCACTGTGGCAGGCATTCACGATGCAATTCCCTCCATCCGCATTCGGCATTCCTCTGGATTGGGGGGTGCTTGATCAAGACCAGTATGACGAATACGTTTTGTCTTTTGAAAATGCCCCTGAATATGCGCGTGATTACCAAGGGATACCGTTCGGAGATGGATACAACGGGCCATGCAAGGCGGTTCGCAAAGACAAAGGGCCATGGCGCGGCCTGAATGCGGTTACGGAAGACTTGGCTGGTGGGCCAAGCGACTATTGTATTGACAATGTTCTAATGGCGCATTACAACAGCGACGACAATGTGCAATACGCCATGATCGATGGCGACTTTGACCCGCTCGCATGTGAAGCCTTGTTCTCTACCGGGGGTGGAGAGTCCTGGGGCGATGGTGGCTGGCCATGGTGTACCGAGATCACATACTCGGATGGTACCGGAGACATTGATGTTGTTGGTTGGGTAATGGAAACTATCGCATGTCCCAACACCTACGAGGCTGCATACCCGCCGGGCCTAAGCGCCGTTTCAAGCATTGTCATCCAGCACTGGGCCCCCATGAACCCTAGCCCAGCGATCACGATCCCCATTCCGGATGGCAACGACCCCCGGTTGGTTCATGTGGAGAGAAGCGAATTGGCAGCAGGCCTTTATGAGTTCACCATTGTTTTCGATAATGGGAGGTTGATCCGCCAATTCCAAGACTTTCCGCAAGCGGTTTCGGTAAGTGCAGATTTCGCGGCCTTTACCGAGGTGAGTGTTTATCCCGTGCCCGTTACCGGCACCACCTTTGCCGTCGATCTGGATATCCTAACCCCTATGAGCATCGGTCTTACGATCGTGAACAACCAAGGCACGGTTTACTACACGAAGTCGTTGAATTTCGGTCTAGCTGGACTCAACAAGCATGTGGTCCGCATGAACACGCAATGGCCACAGGGCATCTACCACTGCGTGTTCCAATATCCCGACGGATCGGGCGAATCACTTTCCATTTCGGTCGAGTGATCCGCCGTGAACGGAGCCTCTCGACCGATACCGATTCGATGTGAAAAGGGAGCTGCGAGTACAAACGCAGCTCCCTTTGGGGTGCCTTACGCTGCTTGGAGCGCGGCCATAAAATTCTTCATGCTACGTCTCGCTATCGGGATTTCGCTGCCGTTCGTCATCACCGCTCGCGCGCCGCCACTTTTCAACACCTTCAGCACCTTGGTCAGATCAACGATGTGCGAATCGTGACAGCGGAAGTGGCGCTCTCGGGAAAGCCCTACTTCGAACGCCCCGATATTCTTGCACAACATGTGCTTGATGCCGTTCTCGCAGAACAGCCATGTATAGCTCCCCTCGGCTTTGATGTGAATGATCTCTTCGATGAGCAGCACAACCGTTTCTTCAATGGTACTGAATATCAAGTGGTGCGGACCGATCTCCATGCGTTCAAGTGGCTCCTCGCAGAAGTTCTGGGTATGGTATGAGCGAGTGCAATTAACCGGTCCCCCCAACACGCTCCCTCCCGGCTAGCCGGGAGG